>NZ_JAFCVD010000014.1:0-77705 GCF_049896865.1 Flavobacterium sp. DSP2-3-1
AATCTATCAGTTTTGTTTTTATAATAGGCTTGTCTGCTTATCCCAAACAATAAACACATACCCTTTATGCCTAGGATCTTGGATTTTGTTTTTTTGATTGTTTGGGTAAATACTTTTTTCGGATATCTGTTTTCAATAACTCGTCGGCAATGTCTATAGCAACATTTAAGACATGTACTTTTTCTTTTTCCTTAGAAAGTAGTGATTCTAGCTCTTTTATTCGTTGTTCTGGAGTATTCTTTTGTGACATAGATGGTAATTCTTTCCAATCTAAGATACTATGTTTTCGCATCCAAACCAAAACAGTGCTTTTACCTTGAATTCCATACTTTTTTTGAGCTTGTTTATAGGTTAACTCGCCTTTTTCTACTGCGGCAACTACTTGTAATTTAAAAGCTAGGCTGTAATCTCGTTGACTACGTTTTTGTCTTTGCGGGGATTGTGATTCCATAAATTAAGTTGTTTGAGTGACAACTTATTTCAGGACGGGACAAATTAAACAAAAAAAAGCCACTAGAAATAGTGGCTTTTTTAATGTATTATATGGTAATACTAGAATTGATATCTTAGAGCTAAAGCTACATCAGAACCATAGTTATTTTTGTAGTATCCGCTTCCACCAAATTCAGGTCTGAAATCTAAAGACACTAACAAAGGAAAATCAAAGTTGTATTCAATACCGATATCTCCAGCAGCAAATGCAAAAGTATCATTGTATGAAGTATTGTTGTTATCATAGCTGTAGTTACCTACACCACCACCAATACCTGCGTACCAGTTGAAACCACCATCAATGTTCCATACCCATTGGTATAAACCTGTAAGTTTGATAGCACTGTCATCGTAGTTATTGTCGTTGAAGTTAGTTCTGTTTCTCCAACCTAAATCAAGTTCAAGTCTATTGTTGCTTCCTAATGCTCTTTGGTAAGAAAGTTCAGCACCAAAACCACCGCTATCTCCAAAACGAAGACCTAATGCGTTTTTTGAAATATCCTGAGCTTGTGCGGTAAATGCTAATCCAATTAACATGATTGCCGATAAAATAATTTTTTTCATAAGTAAGTTTTTTATTGCTACAAATGTATAATTTAGTTGGACATGATCTTTATAAAATTTCAATGAAAAGTTACATAATTTACTTATTTCGGAATTGCAAGGCTTAAAATAGAGAATTACATCAAAATGTTTTGTTTCGAAATTAGTACTGAAGCTAAGATTTGATTGCTCAAAATATCTTCCATTTCAAATAAATTGTCCTCTTCTTCGTAATTCATTTCGGAATAGTGAAATAGTTTCCAACGTTTTTTATTGTATTCCAATGCTGTTAGATTTTCTACCCAATCTCCAGAATTCAAATACAATGTGCTGCCATTTTTTGTTTCTTTTTGAATCATTTTAGGTTCGTGAATATGACCACAAATAACGTAATCATATTTGTTTTCGATAGCTAATTCAGTGGCTGTTTTTTCAAAATCAGAAATGTGTTTTACGGCTTTTTTGACGCTAGCCTTTATTCTTTTGGAAAAAGAGTAGGGTTCCTTTCCTATTTTTAACAAACACCAATTTACTAATCGGTTTAAAAGAATCAGATAATCATAACCTAAACCGCCCATTTTCGCAATCCATTTGGAATGTTGTACGGAAGCATCAAAAACATCGCCGTGAAAAATCCATGCTTTTTTATCATCTAAATGCAACACTAATTTATCCACCAATTCAAAATTACCCATGCGCATGTCGCTAAATTTTCGGAGCATTTCATCGTGATTTCCAGTTATATAATACACTTTTGTTCCCTTTGAAGCAAAACTGATGATTTTTTGGATGACTTTTAAATGCGTTTTTGGAAAATAGGATTTTCTAAATTGCCAGACATCAATAATATCCCCATTTAAAACTAAAATCTTGGGTTTTATGGCTGATAAATAATTGTAAAGTTCTTTGGCATGGCTGCCAAAAGTTCCAAGGTGCACATCTGAAATTACCACTAACTCGACTTTTCTTTTTTTCAAGGTGTTTAAATTTGAAGTTTACCAAAATAATCGAAATATTATTAAAGAAAATCGAATAGAAGGTTAAGAATTGTAACACAAGATTAATTTAATAACAATAAATGTGGAATGTTGGTTAAAACTTTAAAGGCTAAAATTTTGAACTTTAAACTAAAATGGTACTTTTGTTCAAAACTAATTATAATGGCAGGAAATAGCTACGGAACACTATTTAGGATAACAACTTTTGGAGAATCTCACGGAGACGCTTTAGGTGGAATAATAGACGGTTGTCCTCCTGGAATCACAATAGATTTCGACGCAATTCAATTCGAAATGTCACGCAGAAAGCCAGGTCAATCAGCCATAGTAACCCAACGTAAAGAACCGGACGCTGTTCAATTCCTTTCCGGGATTTTTGAAGGTAAAACCACAGGAACACCCATTGGTTTTATTATTCCCAATACGAATCAAAAATCGGACGATTACTCTCATATAAAAGATAATTACAGACCTAGTCATGCCGATTATGTGTATGAAAAAAAATATGGCGTCCGTGATTATCGCGGCGGCGGGCGCAGTTCAGCTCGTGAAACGGCCAGCAGAGTAGTGGCGGGAGCTGTTGCTAAGCAAATGTTGCCAGAAATAAAAATTAATGCTTACGTTTCTTCAGTTGGGCCAATTTTTTTAGAAAAACCATATCAAGATTTGGATTTTTCGAAAACAGAAAACAATCCGGTTCGTTGTCCTGATGAGGAGTCAGCTGTAATCATGGAAGAATATATAAGAAATATTCGCAAGCAAGGCGACACCGTAGGTGGAACAGTGACCTGCGTGATTCAAAATGTGCCTATAGGTTTAGGAGAACCTGTTTTTGATAAACTTCATGCTGAACTTGGAAAGGCAATGCTTTCGATAAACGCTGTAAAAGGTTTTGAATATGGGAGTGGTTTTTGTGGGGCAAAAATGAAAGGTAGCGAGCACAATGATTTATACAATCCTGATGGAACAACTAAAACCAATCTTTCAGGTGGAATACAAGGTGGCATCAGTAACGGAATGGACATTTATTTTCGCGTCGCTTTTAAACCGGTGGCTACCATTATGCAAAAACAAGAATCATTAGACAATGAAGGTAATATTACGGAAATGACCGGAAAGGGACGTCATGATCCTTGCGTTGTGCCGCGTGCTGTGCCTATCGTTGAAGCAATGGCAGCCATTGTTTTAGCTGATTTTTATTTAATAAACAAAATATATTAATACTAATTTTGGCACTTTTCGTTTTTTTTAACAAATGATTTTTACTTGGTTGTTATCAAATCAAATATATTGTTTTAATCTACGCGGGTACTAAACCTAATAACGATTTTTAATGAATACCAATACAACTAAAAAACCATCTTTTTTTTCAGGATTAACAGGACAAATATTAATAGCTATGGTTTTAGGTGCCGCTTTGGGCATCATCATACATAACTCAATTAGTCCGGAAGCGGCCCAAAATTTTAGTAATAAAATTAAAATTCTCGCGACAATTTTCATTCGACTGGTTCAAATGATTATTTCGCCATTAGTTTTTACAACATTAGTTGTTGGAATAGCAAAATTGGGAGATATCAAGGCTGTAGGACGAATAGGCGGGAAGGCGATGGGGTGGTTTTTTACGGCTTCATTTATCTCATTATTATTAGGAATGTTTTTTGTAAACATATTGGAACCTGGAGTTGGTCTTAATTTATCAAATGTTGATATGGGTTCAGTTTCGGAAGTTACTGCAAAAACACAAAACATATCATTTGAAAACTTTATCGAACATATTGTTCCAAAAAGTATTTTTGAGGCTATGGCAACCAATGAAATTTTACAAATTGTAATTTTTTCTATTTTCTTTGGATTGGCTGCTGCCGCTTTGGGAGATTATGTAAAGCCAGTTATAAATGCTTTAGATAAAACTTCTCACATTGTTCTTAAAATGGTAAACTATGTAATGAAGTTTGCACCAATAGGAGTTTTTGGGGCTATAGCGGGAGTATTTGCTGTTAGAGACTTTCAGGAATTAGCCATTACGTATTTTAAGTTTTTTGGTTCTTTCTTAATCGGAATTTCGTCACTTTGGGTGGTACTGATTGTTGTAGGGTATATTTTTCTAAAAAGTAGAATGACAGTTTTGCTTAAAAGAATTGTCAGTCCATTAATCATTGCTTTTGGAACAACCAGTAGTGAAGCTGTCTTTCCAAAATTAACAGAAGAATTAGAACGTTTTGGTGTAAAGGACAGAATTGTTTCTTTTATGTTACCGCTGGGGTATTCTTTCAATTTGGATGGAAGTATGATGTATATGACTTTTGCCAGTATTTTTATTGCACAAGCTTACGGTATTAATTTAGATTTAGGAACTCAAATGACCATGCTTTTGGTTTTAATGCTTACCAGTAAAGGTATAGCGGGTGTTCCCAGAGCGAGTTTAGTGGTTGTTGCTGCTACTTGTGGTATGTTTGATATTCCAATTGAAGGAATAGCATTAATATTACCTATTGATCATTTTTGTGATATGTTTCGTAGTGCAACAAATGTTTTAGGAAATGCTTTAGCTACTTCAGTAGTGGGACAATGGGAAGGTGAGGAAGAAACAGAAAATGTTGATATCGAATAATAAATGACTATTTGTTTTTAACATAAAAAAGTAGCCGTTTCAAAACAGAACTTGAGACGGCTTTTTTATGTAAATTATATAAAGTTTTTTCTGTTTTTAATTATTCTATATATTATCCTATTTTAATACAAAAATCGCTCTTTTTGTCATTTTTTTATTAATAAAATGTATATTTGATAAACTATAATTGATTATGTATCAGATACGTGTAATTTTTTGGTTATTGCTGACATTAAATTCGTTTAATGATTTATTTGCGCAGACAAAGATTTACACAAAAAAAGAACTCACCAAACTAACCGACCAGGCTTCTCAATATTTGAATGATGCCAATTTTGAAAAATCACTTAAAATTTCAAAAGCAGCTTTGCACAAAGCAATTGTAGCTAATGACAGTTCTTCAACAACAATTTCCTACATTACCATTGCTGCAAATTACGCGGAACTAGCTGAATTTGACAAAGCTATTTTTTTCTATAACAGAGGATTGCTCTACGCTAAAAAAACGCACAACGATACATTAAAGAATAGGATTTTCAACAATTTAGGAAATATTTATTGTTTTGAAAAAAAGCAATATATAAAAGGGATAAACTTTTATGAAAACGCTCTTAAATATAGTAGCAAAATTGCGGATACCAGTCAGATTTTCATGACCAAACTGAATATCGCCTGGGCGTATTTTGATGTTGGTCATTTTGAAAAAGGATATCCAAATCTGGAATTCATAAACAAAAATAATCTTAAGTATGGCGATAAATCAACTGCGGGTGCTGTTAACATGTTAAATGGAATGTATTATGCACACCTTGGTAATGATAAAAAAGCTACTGCTTATTTTTTAAATTCAATTAAGTCCGTAAATAAAATTAATGAAAAATCAGATTTATCATTTGCTCATTTGGAATATTCCAAATATTTAATCAGCAAAGGGGATTATAAAAAGGCGTATGAAAATCTTTCCAAATACAATGAAATTACAGAAGTGCTTTATAATAAGGACAAACTTAAAAAAGCAAATGTTGTTGGGATCAATGTAGAATTAGATGAGTACAAAAGGGAAATTGATAAATTTGAAAGCGAAAAAGATGCGCAGTTTCAAATAGTTCAGAAATCTAAAACGATTGTGTTTTTGTTTATGATAATATCGTTGGTAATGTTGCTTTTGCTATACACTTTATTCAAAAATAATAATTTTAGGAAAAAATTAAATGCAGAACTTTCCAAAACTAATAGACAGTTAACACTTGCAAAAGAAAAAGCTGAGGAAGCATCAATATTAAAATCTCAATTTGTCTCTACCATCAGCCATGAATTGCGAACTCCTTTATATGGTGTAGTAGGAATTACAAATATGTTGCTAGACGAGCATAAAGAATTAGCTAACAGTCCACATTTGAGCTCGCTTAAATTCTCAGCCAGGTATTTACTGTCGCTCGTAAATGATATTCTCCAAATCAACAAGATTGAAGATAATAGAATGATATTAGAGAATCTGACTTTTAATATTTCAGATGAAATTTACATGGTTAAAAATTCGCTGTCATTTTTGGCAAAAAATAATAATAATTTTATTGTAGTCAAAATTGACCCAAATATTCCAGAATATTTAATTGGTGACAAGTTAAGGCTTTCTCAAATCATTATGAATTTAGTAAGTAACGCATTGAAATTTACCACGAATGGAAAAGTAACAATAAGTTTACATTTAGAAAAAACAGTCGATAACTCTTATTTTATAGAGTTTAAAATTCAAGATAACGGAATTGGAATAGCATTGGATGATCAGGAAAAGATTTTCGATAAATTTGTGCAAATTGGCAGAAAAGAAACTGATTATCAGGGAACAGGTCTTGGACTTTGCATCGTGAAACAATTGTTGAAGTTATTTAACAGTAGTATTTTAATTCAAAGCGCGATTGGTGAAGGAACGACACTCAAATTTGTAATTGCATTCGAATATAATCCGAAGAAAACGATTGAAATTATTAATAATATTCAAGTCGATATTTCTTCGACTCAAACCATAAATGTTTTGGTAGTCGAGGACAATCATATTAATCAATTAGTTACTAAAAAAATAATAGAAAAAAATAACTACAAGTGCAGTGTAGTTGATAACGGATATGCAGCGCTGGAAATACTTGAAAAAGAATATTTTGATATCATACTAATGGATATTAATATGCCTTTGATAAATGGTTTTGAAACCACTAGAAAGATACGGTTAATGGGAATCAAAACGCCAATTGTCGCACTCACGGCGTTTGATAAAGCTGAAATTACTGAAGAGGCTCTCTCAGCCGGAATTAATGACATCATTATAAAACCTTTTGACTCGGTTAAATTGTTTAGTATCATTACAATTTTGATTTCTAAAAACTAAATTTCATTACAATTTCAGTATGGTAATTATGTTAAAACCTTATACTCTTTAGCCTCTAGCAAGCTTCAATTATATTACAATTTTAAGTTTTAATTAGACACTTCAATAAGATTTTTTTAATTTAATGGCAATTGATTTAAGTGCTTTTTTCTTGCCATTTTCTTTTTTAGCGATCACTACATGCAGAATTCCATCTTTATAACTAACTTCAACTTTGCTTTCATCTACATATTCGGGCAAATAGAAAGATCTGTAGAAAGATTGATAACGAAACTCTTTTCGAACGTAATTGTCTTTTTTTCTTGTTTTTCAGAAGAAATCATGATCATGTTGTTGTCAATTTCAACTTTAAAATCTTCTTTTTTCATACCAGTTGCAGCCAATTCGACTTCTAGCTTATTTTCGGTCTCTTTTAAGTTCACCGAAGGTAAATTAGTTTCAATGCCAGAAAAATTTTCATCATTCCAATCTAACGAATCTTTTGTAAAAAAATCATCAAAAACAGTATTTAATGATGGGGAAAAGCCGTTTTTTTAACTAAGGTTTTTATGATTTTTTGTTTAAAGCTGTTTATAATATCTTAAGTCAAATTTAATGATTTTATAAAACAGCTTTTAAAATTTAAAACGTTGAAAAACAATTTATTATCGCTTAATCACCTATTTTTGTTTTTGTTAAAAAGACAATTCTTACAGCTGATAGTTCACGTTAAAACAATTAGTACCAGCGTTTTTTATTTAGTTTTGATGCTTCTGATTTTCTTGATTTATGAGCACCACCACTTCTGTTAGAGTTCTTTTGCGCTGCAGATGCTGGAGCTGTTTCTGGACTGCCCGTGTGCCAATGGTAGGGGTGATCATTTACGGTTTTAACGTCAACTTTTATTAATTTTTGTATATCCTTCCAATATGCATGCTCGTCTTTACTGCAAAAAGAAATAGCAATTCCACCGTTTCCGGCACGACCGGTTCTGCCAATTCTGTGTACGTACGTTTCAGGAATATTGGGTAAATCAAAATTAATTACAAACGGTAATTGATCAATATCAATTCCTCTGGCCGCTATATCAGTTGCAACTAAAATGCCAATTTCTTTGTTTTTGAAAGCATCCAAAACACGTTGTCTTGCATTTTGTGATTTGTCACCGTGAATAGCTTCCGCGGCGATATTATTTTTTCGTAATGCCTTAACAACGTTGTCGGCACCGTGCTTTGTTCTGGAAAAAACCAATACATCAGTTAAATTTTCATTTTTAATCAAATGGTATAATAAGTTTCTTTTTTCGCCTTTTTCAACGAAATAAACGCGTTGTTCTACGTTTTCAGCAGTTGAAGAGACAGGCGAAACGGTCACTGTTGCAGGATCTGTCAGAAAAATTTCGGCTAATTCTCTGATCGCGATCGGCATTGTTGCGGAGAAAAATAATGTTTGTCGGTTTTTTGGCGTAAGCTTTACAATTTTTTTAACATCATTTACAAATCCCATGTCCAGCATTTGATCTGCTTCGTCAAGGACTAATGTATGCAGATGATCTAGATCGATAAAACCTTGTTTGTGTAAATCAAGAAGTCTTCCGGGAGTTGCGATCAATATATCGACACCATTTTTTAAGGTATCAACTTGTGGATTTTGTGAAACGCCACCAAAAATTGTAAGCTGTGTCAGATTCGTATATTTTGCGTATGTGTCAAAACTTTGGCCAATTTGAACGGCTAATTCTCGGGTTGGAGTCACGATTAAGGACCGAATTACTTTAGCTTTTTTGGATGAACCCACAATTCGGTGTAACTGATGTATAATTGGTATTGCAAATGCGCCTGTTTTTCCTGTCCCGGTTTGCGCACAACCTATTAGATCTCGTCCCGCTAGTACTAGTGGTATAGATTGTTCTTGAATAGGAGTTGGGTTAAGGTAGCCTTGTTCAAATACGGCTTTTTGTATACTTTTTGAAAGTGATAAATCTTCGAATAACATATTTTGGATATTAAATATCTTGTATTAAGTACAGAGATAGCATCCAAAGATAGTATTTATATTTTTGATGGTTCTTTTTATGTTATTTGGGAGCTGAATTTAGAAAGTTTTAAGAGATGGAATTATAGTTTGAACGGGCTGAGTAATGTTGGATTTAATAAAATCAGTTACCAGATAACCTATAAGTTTACCTATAAGATGATTGTTTTTTTCTTCTCCTAAATCCGGTGCGCCTTCACAAATATGTAAATAGGAAGCATTTTTATTTTTTCCAAAGAACGAAATAAACTGACGGAGTTGTTCAACGGAGAAACCACTCATTGTCATCGCACTGGAGGCAATGTTTGGAATGGCGTCTAAATCGATTTCAATTCCAAAGGAGTCATCATTTACAAATTCTAATGCTTGTGACATTTCCTTGTCAAAATCCTTTTCTCTGCGGATACTGATACTATCATAAGTGTTGTAACGGACTCGGTCTTCTATTTTTTTGATAATATCTAAAACACTTTTGGAAGTGTAATTTTCATGCAAGCCAAAAATGAAATATTTTTTCAAAAAACCTTCTTCGAAAGCATAGGAAAAACCATTGCCGCTGTGACGTCCTTCCAAAATTCTAAAATCAGAATGGGCATCAAAATTAATTGCATTTATAGGTTTGCCTTTTGCAAGAGCGGTTCCTTTTATGTTGCCGTAGGAGTTATTGTGTCCGCCACCAACAACAATTGGAATTTTGCCTAATTTTACGATGTTAAAAATAATATGGGAAACATCCTTGTCAATTTTGTCAACGAGCTGACTCAATTTTGAACGATCGTCAATGTCATTAAAGTCTAAAAGTTCTACATTTTTCATATGTTCAGTTACATCCAGTTGACCTAAAACAACAAGCTGATTGCCTTTACAAAAACGATTGTGTTGAATATTTGCAATACTTTTTATTGCACTATCCCAAGCTGATGCAGTTCCCGGTCTCCCGTAGTTGGCTCTTACGCCAATATCTTCCGGAATCCCAAACAATACATATTTAGCATCGCAGGTTTTTAAAAATTCAATAGAATCAGCATCTTTTGGAACAGTTATCATTTTTTCTCCAAATTTTATTTCGCCATTTCTGTGGTTGGTTATCTTTGAGAGATCTTTTATTGTGAACGGGATAATCTTTTCCATTAAAAAAATATTTTTTTCAAAAATAATATAATTGTATCAACTTACGTTAATAGATGGTTATATATTGTTAAATTTGTAAATAAATAAAAATTAAAACTAGATGGAAAATCAAAAAAGCAGTTCGAGTCTTAAAGCGGTAATAGCTGTATTGGCTATTTTATTAGTAGGTAGTTTGATATACATTTTTAAAATGACCTCCGATGCTGAAGTAGTAAAAACCGAATTAAAAAGTACTCTAACGGAGAAAGAATCGGTGATGAAAGATTTACAAGAATTAAAATCGACTTATGATGCTGCCATCGCAGAGAATACTTCCATGTCCGATGAGTTAATTCTGGAAAGAGATAAAGTAGTTAATTTAATGTCTGATTTAAGTAAATCCAAAGGAGATGTTAATTCTTTATCAAAATACAGAACACAATTCAACGCTTTACAGGGCAATATGAAAGTATTAATGGCTGAAAATGATGGGTTAAGAAAGCAAAATACAACCTTAACTACACAGCGTGACAGTACGGTGGTGGTATTAGGAGAGACTAAAAAGAATGTCGAAGCATTGACAGGTCAAAATGAAGAATTAACAAAAGCAGTCGAAATTGGTTCGAAATTAACTGTTTTAAATACAAGAGGATCGGCTTTCAGATTAAGAAGTTCAGGGAAACAAATTGAAACAGATAAAGCAAGCAGAGCGGATGTACTTAGAGTAAACTTTACAATTGCTGAGAATGCTATTGCTAAATCAGGTGATAAAACATATTACGTGCAAGTAATTGACAGTAAAAATAATGTTTTAGGAGATAAGAAATCAGAAAATTTTGGAGAAAATACGTTGACATATAGTTTTTTAACTAATGTAAAATATGAAAATAAAACAATCCAAGTATCTGAAGATTTAAGAGGAAAAGACTTTGCCAAAGGAACTTATTATATCAATATTTTTGATAGAGATATATTGGTTTCTAAAACAAGTTTTGTACTGAGATAAGACTTAGTATTATATGAAAAAGAGAAGCATTTGTTTACCATCTGCGAACAAATATTTTAATTATAGTTGAGAAAAAGTATAGCTAAGATATTTAGAAGATTAAATAACAAGCGATTGTTGAATAGATGTAATTCTATTTAACAATCGCTTGTTTGCTTTTAGTATTTATTATTAGGAAAGTTATAAGAGAATGAATCAAAACAAAAGCAACTTATCTCCTGTTTAACAAGTTTGCTATTCAATAAGATATATTATGAAATATGGCTCGTACTGAAGTAATATTATTGCATTTTTTCACGACTAAACAAATTATTTTGATTTAATAAGAATCGCTCATTTTCTTTTTTATGGCATCCAAACAAAGATTATTAATGCTTCCTTCGTGCGTATGTTTGGTTTCTTTTGGAGATTGAAATGTACCATTTTCCAGTTGCTCGGCAACGGCTTTATACGCATCTCTAAACGGTATTCCGGCAACCACCATTTCGTTTAAGGAATCAACCGTAAATAAATAATCGTATTTTTTATCGTCTAAAATGTGTTCTTTTACTGCAATGTCTTTGATAGCAAAAATAGCAATATCCAAACAGGCTTTCAGGTTTTGAATCGCTGGAAACAATCCTTCTTTCAACAATTGCACATCCCTATGATAACCACTAGGAAGGTTGTTGGTAATTAAAGTAATTTCATATGGAAGCGCTTGAATCTTGTTGCATTTTCCACGGATCAACTCAAAAACATCGGGGTTTTTCTTGTGGGGCATAATGCTCGAACCTGTTGTAAGATGCGAGGGCAAAGTGATGAAATCGAAATTCTGACTCATGTACAAACAAACATCCATCGAAAATTTTGATAGGGTTGCAGCCACGCTACTCATTGCGAAAGCCACTGTTTTTTCTGATTTTCCACGACTCATCTGTGCGGCAACCGAATTAAATTTTAAGGTTTCAAACCCTAATTCCTTTGTGGTGAATGTTCTGTTGATAGGGAAGGAACTTCCATAACCTGCAGCCGAACCTAATGGGTTTTGGTCTACTATTTTTAAAGCAGCATTTAGCATAGTTATGTCATCAATCAAAGTTTCGGCGTAAGCGGAAAACCACATTCCAAAAGAAGACGGCATCGCAATTTGAAGGTGAGTATATCCGGGCAATAAAACATTTTGATGTTTTTCAGCCAATTCCATTAGCAAATCAAAAAGACTTTTTACTTGTTCCTTTAGTTCTTTAACCACGTCTTTTAGATACAAATTAACATCTACTAAAACTTGGTCGTTACGAGAACGGGCCGTGTGAATTTTTTTTCCGGCGTCTCCCAATTTTACTGTCAGTAAATATTCGATTTTGGAATGTACGTCTTCAAAGCTGTCTTCGATTTCGAATTTTCCGTTTTCAACGGCTGCAATTATTTCTTCCAAAGCCAAAACCAAATCAACGGTTTCGGAATCTGTTAAAAGTCCTATTTGTCCCAGCATTTTTGCATGTGCTATAGAGCCTAAAGCATCGTATTTGGCAAGAACTAAATCCAGTTCTCTGTCGTTACCAACGGTGAAATGTTCGATTTGCTTATCGGTTGGTATTCCTTTTTCCCAAAGTTTCATATATGGATAATTAGATTTTTAGATTGTTAGATTTTAGCCCGGATAGTAGTGGAAATCCTTTTATTTTTTTTCTTTAAAAAAATAAAAGATTGCAACGAATAGCGGGATTAGCTCCTGAAAATAATCAGGATAAATCCAAATTATTTTATTGTTTGAAAAAATCAGTTAGTATTTTGATATACAATTGAATTCCTTCTTCTATTTCGTTTATAAATATAAATTCGTCCGCCGAGTGTGACCGCAGAGTTTCGCCAGGTCCTAATTTCAAGGATTGACAACTCAAAACCGATTGATCCGAGAGGGTAGGTGACCCGTAAGTGGTTCTTCCCAGTGCGATTCCGGCTTGTACTAATTCGTGTGCAACGGGAATTGATGATGCATTCAAATACATCGAACGCGGATTGACTTCGGCAGTCTGATGCTCTCTTACGGTATCTAAAATTTCGTGATTGTTATAGCAATCATTTACTCTGATATCGACAACCAAATGACATTCTGCGGGAACTACGTTGTGTTGTTTACCTGCAGTGACTTGTGTTACGGTCATTTTTACAGGACCTAAAACCTCCGATATTTTTTCGAATTGATAACTGTTAAACCATTCGATAACGGGTATCGCATTGTAAATAGGATTGTCAGGATTGTTGTGTGCTGCATGACTAGCGGTACCTTTTACGATAACATCTAGTACCAATAATCCTTTTTCGGCTACAGCCAATTGCATCAAAGTTGGTTCTCCCACAATGGCACATTCCAGTTCCGGTAAATGTTTCAATACGCTGTTTAATCCATTTTTCCCACTGCTTTCTTCTTCGGCTGAAGCGACCATAACAATATTGTAAGGCAGATTTTCATTCGAATAAAAATGAACGAAGGTGGCTAAAAGTGAAACCAGACAACCTCCCGCATCATTGCTACCTAATCCAAATAATTTTCCATCTTTTACGATAGCTTCAAATGGATCATTAGTATAACCTTGGTTTGGTTTTACAGTATCGTGATGTGAATTGAGTAAAAGTGTTGGCTTGGACCTCTCAAAATGTTTATTGAAAGCCCAAACATTATTGTTCTCTCTATTGAAAGGGATATTATTTTGTCTAAACCAATTTTCGATTAAAAGTGCCGTTTGGTCTTCTTCACTTGAAAATGAAGGCGTTTCAATCAGTGCTTTTAATAACGTATTGGCTTCTTGTGTAAGGATTTCTATGTTTTTCATACTTATTATAGCCACGGATTCACAGATTTTTTTTGAATTGAAATAAAAAATTTTGTGCAAATCTGTGAAATTTGTGTTCAACTTTTTTTATAATTTGATGCGTGTACAAATTGCCTTTGAATCTTTCAACATTCGATAATGACCAATTTTTATTTTTTGAACTCCTTTAGATAAACTATTGAAACAGTTGTCTAACTTAGGAATCATACCGGAATGTATGGCTTTTTCGATTTTTAATTTGGAATATAATTCTTGATTTATGTTCTCAATTACGGAAGAATCATCTTCGGCATCATGTAAAACGCCGGGTTTTTCGAAGCAATAATTCAAAGTTACATCAAAAACTTCTGATAAAGCAATCGCTAATTCGCTGGCAATAGTATCCGCATTCGTGTTTAATAATTGTCCTTTTCCATTGTGTGTTATCGCGCAAAATACAGGAACTATTCCAGTAGATAGCAATGTTTCCAACAATTCAGTATTCACTTTTTTTACATCGCCTACAAAACCATAATTGATTGTTGGATGTTTTCTTTTATCCGATTGAATTAAATTCCCATCAGCACCAGAAAACCCCATCGCATTAGTCGAATTTGCTTGTAATTGAGCAATGATATTTTTGTTGATTTGACCTGCATAAATCATCACAACTACATCAAGCATAGCGGCATCGGTGATGCGTCTTCCATCAATCATTTGAGGAATTAAACCAATACTTTCCGCCATTTTGGTAGCTGATTTTCCACCGCCATGAACGAGTACTTTATAGCCTTCAATCTGAGAAAAATCAATTAAAAACTGTGATAATTCCGTTGGGTTGTCAATAATGTTTCCTCCAATTTTTATTAGCGTTACCGGTTTTTTATTTTCCATTTTCCAATATTTTTTGCAACACTAATTGTGCGGCATACGTTCTATTGTTGGCTTGTTCGATAACAATTGAATTTTCACTGTCAATTACTTCATCCGTTACAATTACGTTACGTCTTACTGGCAAACAGTGCATGAATTTAGCATTATTAGTCAGTTTCATTTTGTCGGCAGTTACAGTCCAATTTGGGTCGGAATTTGTAATCTGACCATACTCATTATAATTGCTCCAGTTTTTGGCATAAATAAAATCGGCGTTTTCGAAAGCTTTGTCTTGGTCGTATTCAATCTTGGAATCTTTCGTGATTTCAGGATTCAATTCGTACCCTTCAGGATGCGTAATGACAAAGTCTGCATCTTGTAACTGCATCATTTGCACAAAGGAATTGGGTACCGCTTGAGGTAAAGCTTTAGGATGTGGAGCCCAAGTCAAAACTACTTTTGGACGGTGTTTCGTTTTGTGTTCGGCCATCGTTATCGCATCGGCTAGCGATTGTAATGGATGTCCTGTCGCACTTTCCATATTAACAATTGGAACAGTTGCGTGTTTCAAGAAACCCATTAGAACAGTTTCGGCATTGTCTTTTTCTTTGTCTACCAATCCCGCAAAAGCCCTGATGGCAATAATATCGCAATATTGAGAAACAACTGCTGCAGCTTCTTTAATATGTTCCGAAGCACCGGAGTTCATGATGGCTCCATCTTCAAATTCCAATGTCCAACCTTCACTGGTAAAATTCATTACCATTACGTTCATACCCAAATTCAAAGCTGCTTTTTGGGTGCTCAAACGCGTTCTCAAACTGGAATTAAAAAACAACATTCCTAAGGTTTTGTTCTTACCCAGTTTTTTGTTTTTAAGGGGTTTTTTCTTGATTTTTAATGCTTGTTTCACCCATTTGTCGAGTGAATCTATGTTTTGTATAGAGATATAGTTCATTGTTTTTGTATTTTAGGTTTTTTGGACACGGATTAAACGGATTCGCTGCGGCGAAAACACTGATAAAAACGGATTTTTATTCTTTCTTTATTTTCTATTATTTTCAAAAATTTTTCTTCTAAATTCAGGTTTTTTTCCAAAGTTTAAAAGCAGACCTACTTCACAATCGGTGCTTCTTAAATAATTTAAAATTTGGTTTTCAAAATCTTTTACAATATAATCTACTGCTTTTAGTTCCAATATTATTAAATTCTCTACTATTAAATCCGCAGAAAATTCGCCAACTTCAGTTCCTTTATAGTAAACTTTAATTTTATTCTGAGCCTCAACTTGGTATCCTTTATTTTTCAATTCTATATACATTGAATTTTGATATACTTTTTCTAAAAAGCCATAAACCAATTCATTATACACTTCGTAAAAAGTTTTTAAAATTCCATCCGTTAATTCTTTATGTTTTAAATCCATTTTAAAAATCTGTTTTTATCAGCGTCTTCGCAACGCGAATCCGTTTTGTCTGTGTCCCTTCTTTATAGAATTTTAGTGAAAGGTATTTCGTTTTTTAAAGCTTTTAAAATAAAATTATCGTCCAAACCATTAACAATCCAGGTTTCTATATTGGCGGCTTTGGCAATTGCCGATGCTTCTATTTTAGATTGCATTCCGCCGGTTCCATGCGAGGATTTTGAATTGCCAATCTCTTTTTCCAATACTTTTAAATCGGTTACCAAAGAAATAGTTTCAGGAACGGCATCATGGATGGATGCTTTGGTGTAAATCCCGTTCGTATTGGTAGCGATAATCAGAATGTCAACATTTAATAAAACAGCTGTTAAAGCGGCTAATTTATCGTTATCACCAAACTGGATCTCATCCGTTGCCACGGTATCATTTTCATTGATAATTGGAATATAACTGTTTTTGACCAACACATTGATTGTGTTTACAATATTTACTTTGGCTTGTTCTTTTTCGAAATCAGAATACGAAAGCAAACACTGCGAAATCAGTAATCCTAAATCGCTGAAATTTTCATGATAAATCCGCATCAAATGGGGCTGACCAATAGACGCCAACGCTTGTTTTACAAAAACATCTTTGTCTTGATTTTCCAATTTTACAAATTGTTTGGCCGCAGCAATCGCACCGGAACTCACAATGATAAACTCGTAATCGTCTTGTAAAGCGGCTATTTGCATCCCAATATCTTCAATCTTTCCTCTCGAAATGTGATTGGTTTCTTTGGTTAGCGTATTGCTCCCTAACTTTAATAAAATTCTTTTTTTAGCCATTTTTATTCTTTATTCTGAATCCTTCTTTTTTTCAATCTTTCGACTTTATGACTTTGGAATTTACGACTATTATCTCGTTTGTCCATTTCCGTAAATATACCATTTATTAGTAACTAGATGTTGCAAGCCGATTGGCCCACGTTGGTGTAATTTGTCCGTGCTTATCGCCAATTCTCCTCCTAAACCAAATTGTCCGCCATCCGTGAATCGGGTAGAGGCGTTTTGATATACGGCTGCCGTATCTACATTTTCCATGAATTCCTGAGCAATTGCATCATTTTTTGTAATTATCGATGCAGAATGTCCACCACAATATTTATTTATTTTGTCAATCGCTTCTTGATCCGAATTGGTTGTTCCAATAACAATTTTGTAATCCAAAAACTCTTCGTGCCAAATTAAATCCGATTCAATCTGAGGAACGTTTGTTGTTCTGGAAATACTTTCATCTCCCAAAACGGTTACGTGTTTTTGTTGTAATTCCTGAACTATATTGGTAGCAAAAGCTTCCCAATTCTCAATATTTGTATCAATTAAAACTTTATCTAAAGCATTGCAAACTGATATATTTGAGGTCTTTCCATTAATAATAATGTCAAGTGCTTTTTTTAAATCGGCTTCCTTATTTACATATACAAAATTATTTCCTCGGCCACTTATAATCACTGGGCAAGTGGCATGTTTTTTTACAAAAGCGATTAATTTCTCCCCACCACGAGGAACGATTAAATCCACTTTTTGTGTTGGGTTCTCCAAAAATGCCTGTGTTTCTTCCCGATTGTAATTCACGTATTCCACCCATTCTCTAGCCACATTGTCTGCTGTTAAAGCTTGATGCCACAATTCCACAATTTTCAAGTTGGATAATAGGGATTCTTTTCCGCCTTTTAGTAGAATTTTATTTCCGGATTTAAAAGCGATTCCACCAGCTTCAACATTAACATCAGGTCTAGATTCATAAATAATCATTATGGTTCCAAAAGCCGCTGTTTTATTGATGATTTTCATTCCGTTATCATGGTCGAAATTAAAACGCTCCACACCAATAGGATCTTCTTGACTCGCTAATTGCTCCAGAGATAGAATCATACCGTCAATTTTGGCATCATCAACCAGTAAACGTTTTTCCATCGCTAAATCATCCCCCGAATAATTGCTTAAATCCTGTTGATTTATAGTCTTAAGATTGGCTCTTTCTTGTTCAAGAAGTTCGGCCATACTACTTAAAACTGCATTTCGTTTTTCTATTGGTAATACGTGGTTCATTAGTTTTTGGTTTTGCTATTTTAGAAAAAAATCCAAGCATATAAGTCACATAAGTTTAAGAGCTTAGATGACTTATATGTTTAAAAAATCATTTCAATTCTGCCAATGTTTCTTTTAAAGCTATAATAAAGGTATCGATTGCTGCTATATTGATTGTCAATGGAGGAAGAATTCTTAATAAGTTTTTATTGTTCGCGTTTCCTGTAAAAATATGTTTGTCGATAATCATTTTTTTACGAAGATCACTTACGTCAAAATCAAATTCTACTCCTAACATTAATCCTCTTCCTTTTACTTTAATTACTTCAGGAACTTGTTTGATTGCTTCTAAGAAATAGGCGTAAACATCATTTACGTTATCCATTAATTTTTGGCTTTTAATCACATCTAAAACTGCTATTCCAGCGGCACAAGCCAAATGGTTTCCGCCGAAAGTAGTTCCTAATAATCCATAACTCGCTGTAAATTTTGGAGAAATCATGATGCCTCCAATAGGAAATCCGTTGCCCATTCCTTTCGCCAGACAAATAATATCTGCTTTGATGTAATGATGTTGGTGTGCAAAAAACTTTCCGCTTCTTCCATATCCTGATTGCACTTCATCCAAAATCAAAATGACATCGTAAGCCTCGCATATTTTTTCTAATGCCTGAAAAAATTCAGTAGTTCCCTGGTCTAAACCGCCAACGCCTTGAATTCCTTCAATAATTACAGAAGAAACATCTCCTTTTTTCAATTCATTTTCTACCAACTCGATGTTATTCAAGGGCAAAAAAGTAACAATTTGTTGTGCATTGATTGGCGCAACAATTTTTTTGTTATCTGTAACCGCAACTGCCGCCGAAGTTCTTCCGTGAAAGGAATTATTAAAAGCAATTACACGAGATTTATTGTTGTGAAAAGAGGCCAGTTTCAAGGCGTTTTCATTGGCTTCAGCTCCAGAAGTGCACAAGAATAAAGTGTAGTCTTCCAATCCGGAGAGTTTCCCTAATTTCTCTGCTAATTCTACTTGCAATGGATTCTGAATCGCATTGGAATAAAAACCAATATTATCCAATTGATTTTTTAATTTGGCAACATAATCCGGTTGTGTGTGTCCAATGGAAATTACTCCATGACCACCATATAAATCTAAATATTCCACTCCTTTTTCATCTGTAATGGTGCAATCGAGGGCTTTTACAGGAGTGATGTTGTATAATGGGTAAACGTCAAATAAGTTCATATTTTAATTATTTAAAGATTTAAAAATTGAAAGATTTAAGCCTTTTTTAAATCGTTGTCTTTAGAATCTTAATAATTTTTCAATCATAAAATCCTTCAATCTTTTTATTATTTTTAAAATCCGCTTGGTTTCAAATGCAATCCGGTGGTTTCATCCAATCCAAATAGTAGATTCATATTTTGAATGGCTTGTCCTGATGCCCCTTTTGTTAAATTATCAATTACGGAAGTAATCAATAACCGGTTTCCTTTTTTCATTAAACTAATAATGCATTTATTCGTTTGAACCACTTGTTTCATGTTAATTTCAGTGGTGGTAATAGTTACGAAAGGTTGATCTTTATAAAAAGCCTCATATTTTGCCACTACATCTTCCAATTTTTCTTCGATTGTTGTGTATAGTGTTGCAAAAATCCCTCTGGCAAAATCCCCTCTGTTGGGTACAAAAATCAATTCGTTTGTATAATCCGCTTGCAATTGGTTAACACTTTGGTTTATTTCGCCCAAATGTTGGTGTTCAAAAGCTTTATAATGTGACATATTGTTCGATCTCCAACTAAAATGCGTCGTTTCCGAAGGTGAAACTCCAGCTCCTGTACTTCCGGTTGTGGCATTGATATGAACATCAGTTGTAAGCATTTCGTTTTTAGCCAAAGGCAATAACGCTAATTGAATTGCTGTTGCAAAACAACCTGGATTAGCGATAAATTGGGCGTTTTTTATATTCGCTTTGTTTAATTCAGGCAAACCGTAAACGAAAGTTTTTCCGTTGAAATCTTTGTCTTTTGTTAATCTGAAATCGTTTCCTAAATCGATGATTTTGGTATGACTCGCAAATTGATTGTTGTCTAAAAACGATTTTGATTTACCATGACCTAAACACAAAAAAACTACATTCACATTTGGATTTACAGTATCGGTAAAATTCATTTCGATATCGCCCATCAAATCGTGATGCGCGACATGAAGTGGTTTTCCGGCGTTTGTCGTGCTGTACACAAAATCAAGTGTAGCATTGGGATGAAACATCAATATTCTAATGAGTTCGCCCGCAGTGTAACCTGAACCGCCAATTATTCCAATATTAATCATGATTTTAGTTTTTTGCGAAAAAGTTATTGTCTAGTTTTTTGCGTGAGGGATAGAAGCGGCATCTCCCGATTTAGAAAAACAAGGCTTTTTTTGCCGTAGTTTTTGTTAATCGGGAATACAGCGTATAGCCCGACCCGTAGTTTTTACGAAGGGTCACGCCCATATTATTATATTAATCGTGTGTCAGTTTATTTACAGATGAAAATATGTTTTGGGCATTCCCCAGAATTTTGATAAATCCTTTGGCGTCGTCAGATGTCCAGGCGTTGTTCATTTCTCCGTATTGACCAAACGTGGTATTCATTAAATCATTTTCAGATTCAATTCCGTCCAATGTAAAGTGATATGGTTTTAGCGAAACGATAACGGTACCGTTTACAGTGGTTTGGGTATCTTCCAGAAAAGCCTCGATGTTTCTCATTACAGGATCCAAGAATTGTCCTTCATGAAACAACATTCCGTACCAGTTTCCTAATTGTTCTTTCCAGTATTGTTGCCATTTACCCAGCGTATGTTTCTCTAATAAATGGTGTGCTTTGATGATGATTAAAGGCGCAGCGGCTTCAAAACCAACTCTTCCTTTTATTCCGATTATCGTATCACCAACATGAATATCTCTACCAATTGCATATGCGCTGGCTAATTTTTCTAATGCAACGATATTTTTTGTTGGGGTATCCAAGTTCCCGTTGATGCCTACTAATTGCCCTTTTTCAAATTGTAGGGTCACTTTCTCTTCACCCGTTTTTTGCAATTGCGAAGGATACGCTTCACTTGGTAAAGTTTGATTTGACGTCAATGTTTCTTTACCGCCTACGCTTGTTCCCCACAATCCTTTATTGATGGAATATTGTGCTTTTTCCCAAGAATAATGAACTCCATTTTTAGATAAATAATCCACTTCTTCCTGTCTTGATAATTTTAAATCACGAATAGGAGTGATTATTTCAATTTCGGGAGCGATGGTTTGGAAAATTAAATCAAAACGAATTTGGTCATTTCCTGCGCCAGTACTTCCGTGTGCGATTGCTTCGGCACCAACTGATTTTGCATATTTAATCGCTTCGATAGCTTGAAAAACACGTTCGGCACTTACTGATAATGGATAGGTATTATTTTTTAATACATTTCCATAAATTAAATATTTTATGGCTTTGTCATAATATTTATCGACGATGGTAAGATTTGTATGTTGAGCACTTCCTAATTCGTAAGCTCTTGTTTCAATATCGGCTAACTCCGTTTCATCAAATCCGCCAGTATTTATAAGAACGGTATGAACTTCATATCCTTTTTCGTTTTTTAAATATTTTAGGCAATAGGAGGTGTCTAATCCTCCGCTGTAAGCTAGTATTACTTTTTTCATGATATTATTTTTTTTCCTCGCCCCATCCCCAGTCGAAGGAAGGGGAGCCGAAACCGGCATATGGGAATTTATATTTATGTTTTTTTTTTTACACCTTGGCTCCCTCCGCTTTGGGGAGGGCTGGGGATGGGATTTATTTTTTTAAGAACAAGGCTTGCTTTATTGATTTTAATCGGTTTAAAATTTTGACATTAAATGGATGTTCAGGCGGGTCTTTAGGCTTTTCTTTTGGATCATAAAGCATTCCGGTACACAAACACATTTTGTTGTCTTTACTTTTTAGGATTTCAAAATTAGTACAAGTTTTACAACCGGCCCAAAAAGTTGGATCTGTCGTCAATTCTGAAAACGGAACCGGTTTGTATCCCAAATCAGAATTGATTTTCATTACTGCTAATCCAGTTGTAATTCCGAATATTTTAGCATCTGGGTATTTCTCCAAAGAATAGTCAAATACTTTCGATTTGATTTGTTTTGCCAATCCTAAATTTCTGTAATCAGGGTGAACTATCAATCCTGAATGCGCTACATATTTACCGTGCTGCCAACTTTCGATATAGCAAAAACCGGCAAATTTCCCGTTGTCTAATGCAATTATGGCATCCTTACTTTCCATTTTTTTCTGGATGTATTCAGGAGTTCTTTTAGCAATTCCCGTACCTCTCAATAAGGCGGATAATTCTATGGTATCGCATATTTCTTGCGAATATTTATAATGTTCTTCCTGAGTTATAATGATAGAAATATTCATTTCAAAAGCTGAATTTTTAGTTATAAAATGATTTTAATATTTGTTTTTGAAATGCATTTTTACCAAATTCAAATACAACAATAAAACTGTTGATTGTTGTGCAATAAATTGAACTACAATGCGATAGAATTAAATAAGTATTAGTTTTTGGATAAATTATTCCAAAGGAAAATAGCGGTGATTTCAAAATGAAAAGAATGAAAAATGAATAAAAATACAAAACAGCTTTTGGGTACTATAATTATAGCATCCGTACTTCGGGAGAAGTTGTAAGTCTGTTTGTCCGTGACAAAGAAGTTATATGTAAACTTGATTTATTCATTGGTTCAAAAGTACACATATTTTTATAACGCAACACTACTTTTCTGTTTTCTAACAAAATTTTAATGTATTGTTGATTTATTTAAATTAAAAAAACTCCTTATTAAAATTGATTATCAAGAAGTTTTATAAAGTTGTAAAGTCTTAAAAATATTAGTTTCTTAGGCTTTTTCGAGTGATAATATCTTTAATTTTAGCTTTTAAGTCAATTCCAGTGTCATAAACCATTTGTTCACTGCTAGGGAAAGGAATTGGATTTCTATCAAAATAAGAATAATAATTATCTTCAGCAGCGAGTCGATCTCCTTTGAAAGTGGCATAAATATTTTCGAAAATAAATTCACTGGTTAAAGGAAAAGATTGTAAAAGTTGATTGTTTCTGAAATTTATATAATCCACTTTAGCCGTAATTTGGCAGGATTTAAATTGTCGGAATTCATAAATTCGTGCTGTTACAGTTTTGAGATTATCTACCATAACTACTTTACCTTTTTCGTCCAGCACTTCTTTTCCGTTGGCATCAATCAGTTTTTTGAAACCGTCTTTGATAATTCGTTCTTTTACAAATTCTCTTTCTTTGATTTGCTCTGGCGAAATGTAAATTTCTCTAAAATTTATCATCAGTCCGTAATCATAATTGAATCCTTTTTGTTTGTTACTGTGGTAAACAGTCCATTTATCGTTTAATCCTAATGTACTGAAATCCAATAAATCATTTTGAAGATGGACCGGAATGATCATGTTGGTTTCGTTTTTAGTGTAAACTGAAACATAATCAGAACCTTTGTATTTTGCATCGTCCATCAATCGCAAAACATCTTTGTAATTTGGATTTATTTGATTTAAATAAACCATGTCATCATACGCTTTTCGATAATTCATCTTGTCTGATGTTGCCATTAATTTTTTGGCATTAGCATATAAATAAGTGGACAAAGCATTTTTGCTGTCAATGATTTGATCGTTATAATTATCAAATGGGAAAATAGCATTTCGTCCTTCTTTGATTAACCTCAAAGGAAGTAAAGGTTTGATTTTTTCCTGACGCGAATTCAATTGTAAATACGTATTATATAATTTTTCCAATTGAGCCGGATTAGCATCTTTAGCCATTAAATTAATGGCATTCAAATCCCGATCTTTTGCTTTGGCGAAAGCCTCCTCGAGTAGGTAAATATAGTCTTGTTTGCCTTTTTTATCTTTATTTGTTCGCAGATTGGATGCGGCGTTATCAATTGCCTGATCGTAATTTCCGGAGCCTACTAAATTTTGGGTTTGCTTTACGCCGCAGGAGGAAATAATGAGAAACAGGAATAATGAAAGAGTAATTTTTTTCATAAGCGATAGGATTAATGAAGTCATTTTTGATGGAAATGCTACTTTTTTTAAACAGAGTAAGTATTCTAATTTCCAAAATTCAAAAATAATGCCATAAAAAAACCCAACAAAAGTAGTATAGTTGTTAGGTTTTTAGATTCTATGTTTATTCCTTTTATTTTCTAACGAAAGGTGGCAATAGCTTACTGGAAACTTCACCGAAACCAATGCGAACATGTCCGTTCTGGCAGTGTCCTTTCATGATTACAGTGTCATTATCATTGATAAATTTACGTTCAGTTCCATCTTTCAATTGTATTGGGTTTTTTCCGCCCCAAGTTAGTTCTAACATCGAACCAAAACTGTCAGGAGTAGGCCCGGAAATAGTACCAGATCCCATCATATCGCCTGAATTTACAC
Source organism: Flavobacterium sp. DSP2-3-1 (assembly GCF_049896865.1). NCBI lineage: Bacteria > Pseudomonadati > Bacteroidota > Flavobacteriia > Flavobacteriales > Flavobacteriaceae > Flavobacterium > Flavobacterium sp. DSP2-3-1. Next base: position 24,838 of record NZ_JAFCVD010000014.1, read on the forward strand.
GACAACCATTAGAAGTATGGTGTGTTAATTGCTGGCTCATTGTCCAGTACATGTATTTGAAATTAGAATGAGAAATAACTGTTGCTTCCGCATTTTCAGGCTGAATGGCCACTTCTAAATTAATGTCAAAAGAATGTTTTCCTTTTTGTTGTAAATAGGGAAGAGGCGTTGGTTCTTGTTTTGGACCTTTGGTTCTAAAAGGTTCTAAAGCATCCATAGTCACGATCCAAGGCGAAATTGAAGAGGCGAAATTCTTTGCCAAGAACGGTCCCAGCGGAACATATTCCCATTTTTGAATATCTCGGGCACTCCAGTCATTCAATAAAACCATTCCGAAAATATATTCTTCAGCTTCAGTAACCGAGATATTTTCGCCCATTATATTTACATCTGTAGTAATAAAAGCTGTTTCAAGTTCAAAATCGACAGAACGTGAAGGGCCAAAAACTGGTGTGGTTTCTCCGTTTGGCAACGTTTGTCCCATAGGTCTGTGAACTGGAATTCCAGAAGGAACAATCGTGGAACTTCTTCCGTGATAGCCCACAGGAATGTGTAGCCAGTTAGGTAACAATGCATTTTCAGGGTCACGGAACATCTTTCCTACATTAGTTGCGTGCTCTTTGCTGGAATAGAAGTCTGTGTAATCCCCAATTAGCACCGGTAATTGCATTTCTACATCTTCCATCCTGAAAATTATGATGTCTCTATCTTTGGCATTATCCTGTAATTTTGAATTTGTCACATCAAAAAGTTCTGCAATTCGGTTTCGAACCAAACGCCATGTTTTTTGACCATCGGAAATAAAATCATTCAAAGTGTCCTGCATGAACATATCATCCGTCAGCTCAATGCCTTCAAAATAATTTAATTGTTGTAAAGCTCCCAAATCAATGGCAAAATCCCCGATTCTGGTTCCTACGGTTACTATATTTTCTTTGGTAAGAAAAACTCCAAAAGGAATATTTTGAATAGGAAAATCACTATTGACAAGTACTTCTAGCCATGATTTTCTGTTGGTATCGTTAGCTGTTATTGGCATATTTTGTTAATTATTTTGTTAAAAAATTACTCATCAAATATATTATAATCTAACTATTAACCAAACGTTTTTTTGTATTTTTGCATCAAATTAACGAAAATCAAAAAAATGCAACGCGACGAACAAATTTTTGACCTTATTCTAGAAGAACAAGAAAGACAAATTCACGGATTAGAACTTATTGCATCGGAAAACTTCGTAAGTGACGAAGTAATGGAAGCAGCTGGTTCTGTTTTAACTAACAAATATGCTGAAGGATATCCTGGCAAAAGATACTACGGCGGTTGCGAAGTAGTTGATGTTGTGGAGCAAATTGCTATTGACAGAGCCAAAGAATTATTTGGTGCGGCTTATGCAAATGTGCAGCCACACTCCGGTTCACAAGCAAATACAGCGGTTTACCACGCTTGTATTAAGCCTGGAGATAAAATTTTAGGTTTTGATTTATCTCATGGCGGTCACCTAACGCATGGTTCGCCAGTTAATTTTTCAGGACGTTTGTATACTCCTTCTTTTTATGGTGTAGACAAAGAAACAGGACGATTGAACTATGATAAAATTCAAGAAATAGCGACGAGAGAACAACCAAAATTAATTATTGCAGGAGCTTCGGCGTATTCCCGTGATATGGATTTTGAACGTTTCAGAGTAATTGCTGACAGTGTTGGCGCTATTTTATTAGCTGATATTTCTCATCCTGCAGGTCTTATTGCAAAAGGATTAATGAATGATCCATTACCTCATTGCCATATTGTAACAACTACAACTCACAAAACATTACGTGGTCCTCGTGGAGGTTTAATCTTGATGGGTAAAGATTTCGAAAATCCATTTGGTTTAACCACGCCAAAAGGAGAAATCAGAATGATGTCATCTCTATTGGATTTAGCTGTTTTCCCAGGAAATCAAGGTGGTCCCTTAATGCACATTATAGCTGCAAAAGCAGTTGCTTTTGGTGAAGCGTTGAAAGATGAATTTTTTACGTATGCTTTGCAATTACAAAAAAATGCGAATGCTATGGCGGATGCTTTTGTAAAAAGAGGCTATGAAATCATCTCTGGCGGAACGGACAATCACATGATGTTGATTGATTTAAGAAACAAAAACATTTCTGGGAAAGATGCTGAAAACGCATTAGTAAAAGCAGAAATTACAGTAAATAAAAACATGGTTCCATTTGATGACAAATCACCATTTGTAACTTCAGGAATTCGTGTAGGAACTCCTGCAATTACCACTCGTGGTCTTGTGGAGGAAGATATGGAAACCATAGTTGCTTTAATAGACAGAGTTTTGATGGATCATACCAACGAAGATGTAATCGAGGCTGTAGCAAATGAAGTAAACGAAATGATGAGCGAAAGAGCTATTTTCGTATACTAATAAATCGTTGTAAAATTTTTAAAGTCGAAAGTCGAAAGTCTTTGAATAGAATTTAATATTCTATCTTAGTTTTGGCTTTCGACTTTCGACTTTATGACTTTCTAACTTTAAGATTTAAATTATGTCTGTATTAAGATTAAAATTACCAACCGATCCAAGATGGGTCAATATTGTAGAAAAGAATATTGAGGAAATCTTGACGGATCATGCTTGGTGCGAACAAAAAGCAGCTACAAACGCAATTACGATTATCACTAATAACTCAGAACATCAGGATTTAGTGAAGGATTTATTGGCTTTGGCCAAGGAAGAAATCGATCATTTTGAGCAAGTTCACAATATTATTATCAAACGTGGACTCAAATTGGGTCGCGAGCGCAAAGACGATTATGTAAATGAATTGTATTCGTACATGAAAAAAAGCATCGACGGAAGCAGGGTTTCCAGCTTAGTGGAACGGTTATTGTTTTCGGCAATGATAGAAGCCAGAAGTTGTGAACGTTTCAAAGTACTTTCAGAAAATATCAACGATGAAGAACTGTCCGTGTTCTATAGAGATTTGATGGAAAGCGAAGCAGGACATTATACCACTTTCATTACATACGCTAGAAAATATGGTGTGGGAATTGATGTAGAAAAACGTTGGCGAGAGTGGCTGGAATTTGAAGAGTGCATTATTGCTAATTATGGTAAAAACGAAACGATTCACGGGTAGGTATTTTGATATTTTTAAATTTTAATTGCGTTAGGTAATTGTTTTTGAGGCAGTTGATTGTATTTTTATTCCTTACGATTTTGCCATTTGGGACAAAAATTAAGTAGTAATAATCGATTCGCAATATTTAATATCTTTTTTAGAAATAAATCAATTATTAACAATACATTCACAGGATGAAGCTTAATTACAATTACGATGGAAATATTGCTTGTCGCAGAATACTAGAAGACCATTTAGATAAATTAAATATTGAATATCAGGTTTTAAGTTTAGGTCAAATTGAAATTAATGATGATGTTTCAATTGAGATTTTTGAACAGCTTCAAACGGCATTAGATTGCTATTCAATCCACATTATAAATAATCCCAAAGGGCAACTGATTCAGCAGATAAAGGATGCCATTGTTGAAATTATTTATGAAAAAGATAAATTTCCAAGTACAACAATTTCGCAATATTTATCTGAAAAGCTGAATTCTAGATATGGTTATATTACCAATATTTTTTCGGAGTACACACATACTTCAATAGAGAATTTTATTATTATTCAAAAAATTGAAAGAGCCAAAAAATTAATATTAGATGGAGAATTTAGTTTAACGGAGATCTCTTATGAATTAAATTACAGTAGTGTTGCATATTTATCGACACAATTCAAAAAAGTTACCGGATTGACGCCATCCATGTTTAAAAGAATAGTTGAAAAAAGAAGAAAATTATCAAACGATATTAAATAAAACTACCTACACCTGAATATTTCATGATTAATAATATAAATAGAATACATATTTTGATTGCTGACGATGATGACGATGATATTCAACTTTTTAATGAAGCGTTGGCTGAGCTAAAAATGGATAATAAGCTGACTTCCTGTAAAGATGGAAAAGATTTGATGGACTATCTTCACAATCCTGAAAATAAGCTGCCACATGTTTTATTTCTAGATTTAAATATGCCTTGCAAAACGGGTAATGAATGTCTCCGCGAAATAAGAGCAAATGCTCGTTTCAATGATGTTTCTATAGCAATATATTCTACATCTTCGTCAGAAAAAGATATCGAAGATACTTTAGTGGAAGGGGCCAATATTTATATAAAAAAGCCAAACGATTTTTCGAAATTAAAAAAGGTAATTAAAGATGTGGTAAATATGAACTGGCAATACCAATCTTTAGGCTTAAATAAGGAAACCTTTTTCCATAGTTTATAAATCTTAAGAAATGAAAATTTTAAGATTACTGAAAAATGCTCAAGTATTCAAAATCGCTTTGGCTATAGCCATTGTAGTCGTGATGTACATTGCTTCTCAATTTTACTATCAAATGCAAAAGCTCAACGCAACCGTTGAACTGATTGCAAATTCCAATGAATCCCAAGATGAATTAGAAAACCTGTTATCCGTAATCAGTAATTACGAAACAAGTTTACGCAGTTTCATCATTACAAAAGACGAAAGTTATATTGAAAATCGATTTTTAAGTCGTGGTAAAATTGAACGAAGTATTGAAAAATTAAAAGAGTTATCGGTCAATGATTCATCCAGAAATCAAGATATTGATAGCCTCAAAAAAATTATAGACCAAAGATTTAAGCTATTTCGCGAGACATTGATTGTTGCAAAAAGTAAAAATGACAATCGATTGGCATTGAATGCAAAAATGGTTGAAAGCAGCGAAGTTACTGAAAAGATGAGAAGCTTTGTTAGCAAAATAGTATTTTCGGAAAATATAAAAACAAAGCTGCAAAACGACAGTCATCAGTTTGAATTGAATGACTTGATTATCACTGCTTTTTTATTGGTGATCGTAACGCTTTTGGTCTTATTTCTGTCTTTTAATAAAATGAATGTGGATATTGCGGAACTGCAGAAAGCAAATGATAAATTAAAATTGCTTAATAAGTCCTATAACACTGCAGAAATGACAGCAGGATTTGGACATTGGATGTTAAACATAGAAGCGAACACCTACACTTTTTCAGATAATTTATACCGTTTAATGGGAGTTGAACCTAATGCTTTCGAACCTAATATTGAAAATACAAAAGCCTTTATTTATCCTGAGGATTTAGAATATGTAACTAAAATACACGACGATTCTTTGATAAATAATGAATCTACTGCAATGAATTTTCGATTTTTAACTGCTGACGGTGAAGTAAAACATATTAGGGCTGTTGGAAGTTTTACTACAGATGGAAATGGAGATTCATTCAAAATAGGCGTTATTTATGACATTACAAGTCAACACCACAAGACGCTTGAATTAGAAAATAATAACAAAGAACTGGAATATATAAATGCAGAACTGGAATCATTTAATAATATTGTGAGCCACGATTTACAAGAACCATTGCGTAAAATTCAAATATTTATTTCCAGATTAGAAGAAAAAGAATTGCATTTGCTGACACAACAAGGAAAAGATTATTTTTCTAAAATACGAACTGCGGCAAATAGAATGCAGACATTGTTAATTGATTTGGTAAATTATTCCCGAACAATAAAAGGTGACAAGGTTTTTGCAGCAACGGATTTAAATTTAGTTTTAGACGAAGTTCTCCTTGATTTATCGTGCAGTATTGAAGAGAAAAATGCAAAAATTTTAATTGGTAAGTTACCAACACTTATCGCCATACCTTTCCAGATTAAACAACTTTTTATTAATTTAATTTCCAATGCGCTTAATTACAGCAGGGAGGAAGTAAGTCCTCAAATCTGCGTAGTTTCTAAAAAGGTTACAAAAAGAGACTTGCGAAATTATAATATAGATAGCAAGAAGGAGTATTATAAGATTGTAATTTCGGATAATGGAATTGGTTTTAAACAGGAATATGCCGAGAAAATATTTCTTTTGTTCAAACGATTGGAAACCGATGCTAAATACGCAGGAACTGGGCTTGGACTGGCTATTTGCAGCAGAATTGTGGAAAATCATCAAGGCTTTATCAAAGTGAAAAGCACGCCTAATCTCGGATCTAAATTCTACATATTTTTTCCAAGAAGAGATTCGCTTTAATAGAGGTTTTTAAAATTATTCAGAAATAGCATAATGCTCTCATGCGGAAAAAAGCTTCATTTTACCTCATAATTTAGCGTATTAAATTTTTTCTCACTTCTAATTTGAACTAATGAATGTAGCTTCAAAATGGATATTGTTGTACATTTATAGAAAGAATTCACAACAATTCAAAAAATTAAATAAGAAGCGAAATGAGTTTACAATTACGATTATTATTTTATTTGCTACTCCTCAGTTTGCTTTCTTGTTCCAAAAATAAAGCAGAAGAAATTAAACCAACAATAGGTGAAGTTACGGAAAGTGTTTATGCCTCTGGAGTTATCAAAGCAGAAGGACAATATACGGTCTACGCTACTGTAAACGGCACGTTACAAAAAGTAAATGTTACCGCTGGTCAATCCATTACTAATGGACAGTCTTTATTTGAATTGGAAAGTGATAAAGCGGAATTGAATACGGAAAACGCTCTTTTAGCGTATCAATTAAGTCTGGAAAGCAGTCGGTATATCCAAGATAAAATTGCCGAAATGCAAATGAAAGTCCAATCAAGCAGAGATAAATTAACGTTGGACGAATCCATTTACAACCGAAATAAAAACATCAAAAATCAGGGAGGCATTTCGGAAGTTGATTTTGAAAGAGTAGAATTAGCATTCAAAAGTTCCAAAATTAATCATGAATCGGCTAGAAAACAATTGGCACAACTCAAAGCCCAATTGGAGAATGATCAAAGCAGAAATGCTGTCAATCTACGAATAAACCAGAAATCCCAAAGTGATTTTATCGTCAAAAGTGCCTTTTCCGGACAATTGTTTGATGTATTGGTGAAAGAAGGAACATTAGTTACGCCGCAAACTCCTTTGGCGATAATTGGTCAATCCGATTCCTTTTTATTGGAATTAGAAGTGGACGAAAATGATATGGTTCGCGTGAGCACGGGACAAAAAGTATTGGTGACAATGGATAGTTATAGAGGACAGGTTTTTGAGGCCGTTATTGATAAAATTTACCCGATAATGAACGAGCGATCCCGTACTTTTAAAATCGAAGCATCTTTTATGAAACCACCTTTAAAACTGTATCCAAATCTTACTGCTGAAGCCAATATTATCATTCAGATAAAGCAGAATACCATCACGATTCCAAAATCATTTTTGATAGAAGGCAAATATGTTTTAGTAAACAAAGAAGAAAAAAGGGCAGTGAAAACCGGTTTGAGTGATTATCAAAAAGTGGAAATAATATCAGGATTAACCGCTGAAGAAACGATCTATAAACCCAAATAATGAACTTTAAACTGATTTTAAATATTGCTATGCATTTGCTTCGTGCAAGATTGAAGCAAACGATTGTTGCTGCTATTGGCGTAACGTTCAGTATTGCTATGTTTATTGCTTTGGTTAGTTTTATGAATGGTTTAAATGATTTATTAGATGGCTTAATGCTCAATAGAACGCCCCATATACTGCTATATAATGAAATAAAGCCTTCGGAAAATCAACCCATACTTTCATCCGAAGCGTTCAAGAAAAAAACCAATTTTGTTCGTTCGATTAAGCCGAAAGACCGTGGAAAATCCATTTATAACAGCAAAACAATTCTGGCTGTTTTAAAACAAGATTCTCGCGTGATTGATGTTGCTCCAAAGGTGACTTCGCCCGTTTTTTTTAATTCGGGGACGATCGAAATTTCAGGGATAATAAATGGAATTGATGTTTTATCTGAAGATAAATTATTTAAAATCAGTGATTACATCATAGAGGGAAAAGTAGCTGATTTGCTTCAAAATAATAGCATTATTATTGGAAAAGGTTTATCGGATAAAATGCTTCTTACCAAAGGTGACATTATCAAGATTACCACTTCTAAAGGAAATTTAGCTTCGCTTAAAATTGTGGGTATTTCTGAATTTGGGATTGCTGAAATCGACAATGTGACGAGTTTTACCTCTTTGGCGACAGCCCAAAAAATATTGGGAGAACCTACAAACTACATCACCGATATTCAGCTAAATTTATATAATATGGCTACTGCACCTGCTGTTGCGAAAGAGTTTCGGGATAACTTTAATCTGGATGCGATTGATTATCAAACTGCAAATTCTCAGTTTGAAACCGGGAGTACGGTGCGAAGTATCATTTCCTATTCCGTTGGCGTGGTGTTGCTGATTGTTGCCGGTTTTGGAATTTATAATATTCTGAATATGATGATTTATGAAAAAATGGACAGTATTGCGATTTTGAAAGCCACAGGATTTTCCGGTAATGATGTGAAATGGATTTTTGTTTTACTTTCTATCATTATTGGACTTGCTGGAGGTTTGTTTGGTTTGCTGTTTGGCTATATTTTCTCTTCAATTATTGATGTTATTCCGTTTGAAACGGCTTCATTACCCACGGTAAAAACTTATCCTGTTAATTACAATCCGTTATTTTATGCTATCGGGATTACTTTTGCATTATTTACAACAACCATTGCCGGACTTTTTCCTGCGTTAAAAGCTAGTAAAGTAGATCCAGTAGAAATTATCAGAGGGAAATAAAGATGGAAAATAATACTGTTTTAGAGACAAAAGGTCTTAATAAATATTTTTACAACCCTGTAAAATTTCAAGTGTTGAAAGAAATAAGTATGCGAGTAAATCATGGCGAATTTGTTTCCATTGTAGGAAAATCTGGCTGTGGTAAATCGACTTTGTTGTATTTACTTTCTACAATGGATACAGAATATGAAGGTCAGATATTGATTCACAATGAACTTGTTAGCGGAAAAACCGACAGAGAATTAGCATTAATCAGAAATGAAAAAATAGGCTTTGTATTTCAGTTTCATTACTTACTGGCAGAATATAATGTGTTGGAAAATGTAATGCTTCCGGGGATGAAATTAGCTAAATATTCAGATAAAGAATTAGAGCATCGCGCTATGGAACATTTAAAAACACTCGACATGGAAGATCAGGCGCTGAAAATGCCAAATCAATTGAGCGGCGGACAAAAACAGCGGGTAGCTATTGCACGTGCTTTAATAAACGATCCGTGGATTATAATGGGCGATGAACCGACAGGGAATTTAGACAAGAAAAATAGTGACTTGGTTTTTGATATTTTTAATAAATTAACTCAAGAGAAAAATCAGACTTTACTAGTGGTTACTCACGATACTGATTTTGCCGAAAAAACCAACAGAATTATTGTTATGGAAGACGGAAAAATAATTTCTTAAAGAACTATTGAACTATAATTTCATGTTTATAAAGTAATCCTTTTATTCCTTCTAAAGCAAAAATGGCTTTCTTTAATTTTGTTGTTTTGGGATCAATCGTATAATTATAACTGGTTTTAAAATTAGCTTTGTTGGCAATTGCTTTTGCAAATTCAGAACGGTATAAATCGCAGTTGTCAAAAACGACTTCAGTCAAATCAGTACTCATGAAATCGACTGCAATAATACTGCAATTGGTGAATGATGTTCCTTTGATTTTTAAGGTATAAAATTTGGAGAAATCCAAAATACAATCAGTAAAAGCAATTTCGAAAATCAATTTATCGCACATGGCAAAATTGACGTCTTTAATATCACACCGATTGAAGGTCACGGTTCTAAAAGCGACATAATTAATTTTGGCATTGCTAAAAGTGCAATCATTAAAAGTACAGTCTATGAAAGTAACCGCCACAAAAGCACATTGGGAGAAATTACAGTTGGTAAAAGTACAGCATTCAAATTCCTTAAAATTGACTTCTTCCTCGCTATAAATGATATTATTATATTCAATATCTAGAAAATATTCTGGCATTTATAGGTTTTAAATTCAAGTTTTAAGTACTTATTTTGCGCAACAAAGAAACAAAATTACAGAGCTATAAAAATCAAAATTTTAAATAATTATTTTAAAATTTTAAACTCGATCGTAATCTCCTTTCCAATTCACAATGGCTTTTTTAATGGCTTTTCCCGAAAGATTTTCCTTTAGCGCTCTTTGCGTAAGTTCAGGAAGTTCATTGTCTGGGGCAAAACGCAACGCAAATAACTGGTCGTCATTTAATTGGTGTTCAAAATCTTCTAATCTTTTTCCGGTAATAAAAAAATAGCGATAGCGCAGTTCTAAACGTACAATGCGATTTTGTAAAGTCAACGCATAATGCTGACGCAACATAAAGGCAAGGCACAAAAGCACCACAAAAACAACACTGATAAATCCCCAAATCAATGAATCTTCATTAGTGAAACCGAAATAAATGCTGAAAGCTAAAAACGCCATTATGACGGGATAATATACAAAATGATGAGGCGGATAATACCGAATGTGATTTTTATAAGATTGTGTTCCCATGATTTTTTTTAATTTTTTTTAAAGATAGTTAAAACAGTTTATTTTAAAGTCAGTATGATTTTTTAATTATCAGAAAGTCAAAACAATATAATTTTGTGCGCTGATTTTAAAAATTTTAATGGCTATTTTTTATTTGTAGTATTAAACCAAAAGTCAAATTTTGGGAAAACCTTCGGAATTCTTATGACTTCCGACTGGAATTAATTCCATAATTTTATAAAAAATTAAAAATATGATACCTACAAAAGGATACGCAGTACAGGATTCAAAAACAGATTTAGCCCCATGGAATTTTGATAGACGAGAAGTTGGGCCACATGACGTACAATTCGACATTCAATTCTGTGGCGTTTGTCATAGTGATCTTCACCAAATAAAAGATGATTGGGGTGGAGCAATATTTCCAATGGTTCCGGGACATGAAATTGTAGGGAAAGTGATAAAAATAGGAAGTCATGTCAAAAAGTTTAAGGTAGGAGATTTAGCAGGGACAGGATGTTTGGTAGATTCTTGTAGAACCTGTGAGAACTGTAAGGAAGGTTTAGAGCAATTTTGCCTAAACGGAAGTACTGAAACATATAATGCTTTAGGACAGGATGGAAAAACGCCTACTTATGGTGGATATTCCAATACTATAGTCGTTCATGAAGATTTTGTTTTGCATGTTTCAGATAAATTAAATTTAGCTGCGGTTGCTCCATTGCTTTGTGCTGGAATTACTACTTATTCTCCATTAAAGCATTGGAAAGTAGGGAAAGGACACAAGTTAGCTGTTTTAGGTTTAGGAGGTTTGGGTCATATGGCTGTTAAATTTGGTGTTGCTTTTGGTGCAGAGGTTACTGTATTAAGTACATCCCCAGGGAAGGAAGCCGATGCTAAAAAATTAGGTGCTCACAAATTTATTGTTACTAAAGATGCAGACCAACTAAAAAGTGTAACTGGGTATTTCGATTTTATTCTTGATACTGTTTCTGCTCCACATGATTTGAATCTGTATATGTCGCTGTTAAGAGTAAACGGAGTGCATATTTGTGTGGGAGTACCACCAACACCATATGAAGTTCGTGCGTTTAGCTTAATAGGTGGAAGAAAAAGCTTAGCGGGTTCTTTGATAGGTGGATTGCCAGAAACTCAGGAAATGCTTGATTACTGTGCGGAACACGGTATTGTTTCTGAAATCGAAATGATTGATATCAAAAACATAAATGATGCTTACGATCGAATGACAAAAGGCGATGTACGTTACCGTTTTGTAATTGATATGGCAACATTGTAGCCAACAGTTTAAAAAAAAAAGCCCTGTACGTTTTATTATGTACAGGGCTTTTATGTTTTTCTAGAATTTGAATTCCAATTTATTAGTGTATAAATTTTAGTTCATTTTACTTTTTTTCAATGGATCTTTCAAAAAATTCATAAGTTCGTAGCATTTGATCCATTCGTTGGCGATTGTCACCATTTCGAGTTATTTCATGAGTTGCTCCCGGGTGTACGACAAACTCGACTGGTCGATTTAATACTTTTAAACTACGAAACATCATTTCTGCCTGAATAAAACCGGTACGACGATCGTTGCCACCATGAAAAATAATGAAAGGTGTTGTAATATTTTGGACATAGCTTATTGGTGATTCACGAGTTAGAATTTCCTTTATCTTTGTTTCCCACGGATACCCTCCAAAATAATTTGGAACTAATCTCCATGCGTTTCCTTCTCCAAAAAATGTATTAAGATCATATACACCACGTTGCGCACAAGCCGCTTTGAAACGATTATCATGACTTATGATCCAAGCTGTTAGGTAACCTGCATAAGAACCTCCGGTAATAAGCAACTTGGAGTTGTCAGCCCAACCTTCTTCAATAGTTTTGTCTAATGCTGTTAACACATCACTTGCGGGACCTTTGCCCCAGTCATTAATATTACCTCTTAAAAAATCCAAACCATATCCACCGGAACCTCTTGGATTACTATAAACGATGCCATATCCTTTACTACAAAAATATTGGTATTCATGCCACATACTTTCTTCACCTGGACCCCACATTGCTGATGGGCCACCATGAATTTCTAACAATAACGGATATTTTTCTCCTTGTTTGTAGTTGGATGGTTTCATAATCCAATATTCTACAGTCATCCCTAAATCGTTAATAAATGTTTTCTTTTCAGGAAAAGATAATTTTTTATTTGTAACCCAATCATTAAAATCACTTACTTTTTTTTCATTTTTAAAATTGGCATCAGCAAAATATAATTCAGAAGGATTTGATACCTGAGTTTTAGAAAATACAATCGTATTATTTGCAATGTCAAAACTTGAAATACCAGCATCAACATTGGATAAAACATCTATTTTTTTTGTTAATCGGTTAATTCTGTGCAATACATTACCACCGTTCATTTGAGCGGTAAAGTACAGATATTTGTCATCTTTACTCCAGGTAAGATTCGATTTATTTCGATCAAAAGGGATTGTTACAATATCTTTTTCGGTGCCATTAATAGGCATTATCGATAATGAAGGAACGGTTATAAAAGAAGTATTACTGGACAAGAACGCTAACCATTTTCCTGATGGAGATAAAGTGGCACTATTGTATCTTTTCCCGCTTTCGCCAAGTATCATTTTAAAATTCTCGCCATTTGTGTCAACTGTGAAAACCTCACTTTCTAATGAACGATCTGCATTTTCTATTGTGTCAACATCTCCTGATAACATTATTTGTTTCCCGTTTGGGGTGTAGTCAGCAGTACTAAAACTATAAAATCCTTTTGTAAGTAAACGAGGTTCAGCATCTTTGGAGACATTTATTTCAAAGAAGTGATTGAAATTCATTTCTGAAGAAACATTTGACTCACTTTGAAAGTTCAATTTATTCAATACAATTGCTTTTTTATCTATTGCATTCTTATCTAAATAGGCTCTTATTTCTGATAAATTTCCGTTTGGATTTGCTTTATCACTATTAGTCAACAAATGTTCATTTTTGTCAAAACCGGGTTTCTCCATTTTCCAAGTAGGAATTGTTTTTGATTTGTTTAAAATAGAGTCTTGAAGTAAATCTCTTAACGGGATGCTTGCAGAAAAAAGTATTTTTTTGCCATCTGGCGACCACTTCGGATTGCTTGCACCGTATTTATGTTTTGTCAATTGAATAGGTTCTCCACCTTCCATTAATAATATAAAAATTTGCATTTTGTCCTCTACTGAACGGACAAAAGCAATTTTTTTGCCGTCCGGACTCCATGCCGGTCGTGTTGCTCCATCTTTATTTGTAGTAAGTTGTGTGGGTACGGAATTTTTTAAAGTAGCGGTAGTAAAAATCTGTGTGAGATATTTGTAGTCTAATTTATTATTTTCATCGGCTTCAATAGAAGTCACAGTAAAAGCAGCTCGTTTGCCATCTTGAGTCAGCGTTACATTACTAACAGTTTTAATTTTTAACATATCTGTAATATTAACAGCTTCATTTCCATTTTGAGCGATTGCGGAATGTAATTGTATTAAAAACAATAGTAGGATCGAAAATTTTCTTATCATGTTGATTTTGTTAGGGGTGGTTGTTTGTTTTTAAGTTAGTCTTTTTACAACTGATATAAACCTAATTTATTTGCTTAGGGCTATGCTTTTATTTAGTAAATATATAAAATAAAAGCCTGTTGTAAGTAATTTGATAATTTGTCACGCAACAGTACAAATTAGGATTGATACATCAAAAATCTATTTTTTTTAATTTACCAATTTTATAAAAATATTGATATAAAAAAACTCCTCAATTGCTTGAAGAGTTTTAGTGGGGAGAGCAGGATTCGAACCTGCGAAGTTTGCACAGCAGATTTACAGTCTGCCCTCGTTGGCCGCTTGAGTATCTCCCCAAGACTCAACAAGCATTGCTTGTTGTGCTAACTGGGTGCAAATATAAAAACTGTTTCGATGTTTCCAAACTAAATTTGCACTTAATTTCAGTATTATTTTTAATACATTGGTATTGAATAAAATAAAAAAATCTCCACTGGGGAGATTTTTTTATTTTGTATCAATGAAGCTGTTTATTTAGCTAAAAGTTCTAAAATTTTAGCTCTAAGTGCATCTCCTCGTAAATCTTTTGCGACTATATTTCCAGATGCATCAAGAATAAAAGTTGCTGGAATAGACTCCACTTTATATTGCGCTGCGATAGGCTCATCCCAAAATTTTAAATTGGAAACCTGATTCCAAGTTAATTTATCTTTTGCTATAGCGTCTTTCCAAGCTTTGGCATCTTTATCTAACGATACACCAATAATGTTAAGACCTTTACTGTGTAATTCTTTGTAAAGAGCAACAACATTTGGATTTTCTTGACGACATGGTCCACACCAAGATGCCCAAAAATCTACTATCGTTACTTTTCCTAAACTTTCTTTTAGAGAAATAATTTTTCCCTGAGGATTAGGACCAGAAAAATCTGCTCTTCATTTAGCTTCTCCAGCAGGAGCAGCAGGAGCAGCTCCTACAGCAGCTGGCGCTTTCATTTCAGCTAATTTAGTTTTGATGGCAATACCTGGTTTTGTTTTTTTCAATGATTCTTCTAAATTATTATATAACTTTTCAGATTTTGCTACATCAGCTGTTGGATCGTTCAACATACCTTGGATAATCAAAGCAGTAATAAATGATTTAGGATGTGTTTCAGCATAAGCAACATATTTTGCTTTCGAAGCTACACCAACTTCTTCTTGAATTTTAGAAAATTCTTTCATCAATCCATTGATTACAACAGTATCTTTGGCTTGTTGTGCGGCATTCATAGCCTGCATGTTTTTACTTTGGAAATCCATAAGTTTCTTTTGAACTTGAGTGATTTCTTTATTGAAAGTTACATACTCGTCATTATTATAAGTACCTGAAACTTTCGATTTTTGAATGCTGTCTTTATCAATGGCAATAGTTACTTCTCCATTTTCTAATATTAAAGGTATTTTAGCTTGTGCTCCTTCTAATTGAATGGTGTAAAAAGCAGGCTCTGTAATAGATCCTTTCATTTCAAATTTACCGTTTTGAACTTTTACAGTGTCTTTTGGTAACATCATTCCGGTTGCATCTTGTGTTTCCAAGATAATAGTTTTACCATTATCAATTCCTGTTGCAGTTCCTGTAATGAGGTATTCGTCTTTGCCAACTTTGCTACAGGAAATTAAAACTACAGCCGCTGAAAGTAATAAAATTATTTTTTTCATTATTAATTAGTTAATTGAGTTAAGTCTGCAAAAGTATTTAAAAAATATAAAATACAAATAATTTTTGAACCTAAATTTTTGTTATAATTTGGTATTTATTTTGTATTATTTTAATAATGGAGTGATGCTAATTCCGTTCATAATTTATGGCTACAGTTTGCATTATTAATTCATTCATTTTAAAGGAGTTAAGATACTTTTTCTTAGGACAAAGAAAAAAACTTTAAAAACAGACTTTGAATTAATTAGGATAAAATGCATTTAAAATTTTGAGCAATATTAAATCAGAATATCATTATTGCGCTTCAGCCGAGTAGTGTAGATAATAAATTAGTGTAGTTGCCGATGTTTAAATTGAAAATTAACTAACGTATTACAACGTTAGTTCTGTTTCATCAACATTTTCTGAGACGTATTTAATAATGGCGGATTCAGCGTGTTCCATTTCATTTTCTGTAATCTTAAATATTCAACTTTACAATTCTCAATTCTTTATGAAGAATAAAACAAGGTGAATTTGAATGCAAATTAAGATCAATTTGGTCTCTTTGTTTTTCAAGAATATAAAGTGTTTCTTTCGCTTTTTTATATTGTGATTGGTAAAGCTTGCAAAAATCTTTCATGGTAAATAAAGTAATTTGGTATAATTTGATTTACTAAATTGCTAAAAACAAGTGTATTGCACAACATGGTTTGTCAAATTAACTGATTCAATCTATTTTAAAAATAGATTGGCATACCCACTTAAACAAAAAAAGCATCCTTTAGTAGGATGCTTGTATCTTTTTTTTTACTTGAAAATATTTAATCTTGATTGATTGTTTTTCTCCAAGTAAATGAATTCAAAATGTGTCTTTTTGCAAATCTTCCAGGAGAATCTGCGTTTACCATTTTGACGTAAGTTGCTTTAGGAACACTGATGTATTCATAAACACTACCATTTGAAAAATTGATAATTAATCTTCCTTCAACAAATTTATAATCTGTGATTGTTGATGTAGAAATGGTTTCAGTATATTCTGGCAAGTTTGCTTTTGTAGTCTCAGGATTGATACTAACCAAAAAGTGGTATGCTTCAATAATTTTTTTACTATTTTCTTCTGCAGCTTTCAATCCAGCTTCGTCACCTGAAAATTTATCAGGATGTGATTCTTTCATCGCATTACGATAAATCGTTTTCAAATCTTTCAGCTCTGCAGTTTTATCTACATTTAGCAGTTTGCGGTATTCAACTATTTTTTTCATAAATAAGGTAACTACTTGTCTTTTATTATAAAATCAATATAATTTGATTTCAAAATCGACAAATTTTTTGCAAAGGTACACTTTTTTTTATTTTTTTGGATTCACACCAGTAAATTTTCAAAAAAAGTACTTTTTAATACTCCTATCTAAAGAATTTTAGAGCTGAAAATTAATTATTGTTGCGGCTTATTATTTGCTTTATCAAAATTTTTCGATTTTTTTTGATATTTGTTGTAACTAATATCACTGGGATTTTCAATAATTGATTTTATAGTAATGTAATCTCCAACGGCATGTTTTTGTGCCATTTTATAATCTAAAAGATATTCTCCACAAAAAAAGTTGTTATTTTCATCTTTTTCCATAATTCCTGTGTAAACACCTTTTTGTAACATTCTTTCTTCAGAAGCTTTTGTCATAATCCGTTTATTTTAATAAAACTAGTGGGCAAAGTTAATCAAATATAGTTTGTCTTGCTACGATTTGGGCTTTCTGATTATCTTTGCCTCATGGAAAAAATTTTTCGGCCAAACCTTAATTCCTTTAAAAATACTTTCTGTGCATTTGATGAAGTATCCATGGATGCTGTGAATGGATTAAAAATTCAGTACGCCAGCAAATCAGGGAGCAAGTATTATTACACTAAAACAGGAATGTATCGATTGTCAAATCATTGGGGTCGATTGGCTAATAGCAAATGGCGTCTTAAGCCTTTAGAACCTGAAACCATTTCCAAAATTAAATTGGGTTATGCGTCGTGGGAAAATTTTTATCCGGATAATACTGTTGAAGAGCTCTATTATTTAGAAGCAAATTACCAAGAGAAAAAGGCCAATTATCAACATAAGAATAATCCAACCTACGATAAAAAAGCAGTATTACGAACCAGCTTTGAAACGACTAAACGCATCAAGCAGATTCGGAATTTGTTTAATCTTACTTCCTGGGCCAAGTATTTTGAGTATGATGATATTAATCTTTTGAGAAAAAAAATTATCGATGAACTAATCTTTACCAATAGAGGTCTGGAAGAAATAAAAAAAGAATTCATGTAAAACCATTTTGAGAATGATTTTTTTTTACCTTAAAATTTCCTTTATGGGTCGATTTTTCAGCATTTCATCGTTCGATGCAATTAATACCAAATCATTTACTGTAATCGGTTTAGATAAATAACCTAAAATGTTTTCATAAGACTTTGATTTGGTTTTGTCTTCAAAAGCAATAGATGAGCTTACGATGTAAACAACAATTTCTTTAGGAAATTTAGGTTTTATTATTCCCATTTCGTCCATGAATTCCCAGCCATCCATTATTGGCATATTGATATCCAGTAAAATTATATCCGGAAGATTGGCATTAATTTCTAAAGCATTATACAAATCATCAATAGCTTCTTTTCCATTTTTGAAAGAGAAAATCGCAGAAAACATTTCAGATCGTTGAATTATTTTATTTACGATTATTTGGTAAATTGCATCATCGTCCACGATCCAGATTGCTTTTTTTATCATTGAATGTAGATTTTAAATGTAGTTCCAACATTAGGTTCACTTTCTACAGTAATTGTTCCTCCCATAGCATCAACTTGATTTTTTGTAATGAACAATCCTATTCCTTTTGAATCAGAATTGTTAGAGAAAGTTTTATACATGCCGAAAATTTTGTTGGCATTTCTGACGAGATCAATTCCTATTCCATTATCTGAAATTTGAAGGACATTTACGTCATTTTCTTTTACAAAATTAATTTTTATGATTGGTTTTCTACTGTTATGTCGATAACGTATAGAATTTGAAATAATATTATAAAGGATGCTTTCTAGATAGGCCGGATTATAATTTATCATTGTGTCCGTTGGAATATCTGTTAAAATAGTGACATCATTTGACGAAATTTGTTTTGAAAGTACATTTTTTACTGTGTTAATATATTGTTCTAAATATAAAGGTTCCGATACTAAACTAATATTTGTTCTAATGTTAATTACTTCGTTCAGGTGAAGCATAGTTTCGTTAAGCGAATTAGATACTGTTTTTAAAAGTTCCATCATTTGTTCCCTTTCTTCTTCAGATTCTGAGGTTTCAATTAAATCAACTATTGAAGCAATATTGCTCGTATGCGATCTTAAGTTGTGAGAAACGATATAAGAAAAATTCAACAATCTTTTATTTTGTTCTGTAACAAGATTAAAGGATGTATTTAAATCTTTTTCAGCTTCTTTTGTTTTAGTAATATCAATCATAATGCCACGTAATCTCTCTGCTTTACCATTTTTAATGACAACATTTACGATGTCACGCAGCCAAACTAAATCTCCATTTTTGGCTACCATTCTATACTCAAAATCATGGTCGGCATTGTCATTTGTTTGTTTCATACAATAATTCTGAACCCATTCACTATCTTCTGCATAGATATGGTCGCGCCAAAAAGTAGGACTTTTAAGCCATTCCTCAGGGGTATAACCTAGTATGTTTTCAACTTTCTGACTAATAAAATTAAAAGAAAAATCAGTAGCATCGCACTCCCAAACAATTCCGTCAATGGTATTGATCAGCGATTTAATTCTTTGTTGGGAATCTAGAATTATTTTTTCAGAGTATTTACGATCAGTAATGTCTTCTGTGGAAACAATGATTCGTTCTAATGTCTTTTCGTAACCACGAATTACATTCCACCTTAAGTTAATGTCTCGTAATTTGCCCTCAGCATCTTTTATTACGGTGTCAATAATAAATTGTTTTTTATCTTGAGTAATTGAGATCAAATTTTTTATGAAATCTTCTTTGGACTTCACATTAAACAATTCTTTTTTGATACTAATTAATTCCTTTAATGTGGAAACTTTATAAAGCGACAAGTTAGCTCTGTTAGCACTGATAATTTTAATTAAGGAATGACATTTATCGACAACTGCCGGATTACTGTTGAAATATTCTGTTACTTTTTCTTTGGTTTTCCCCATCAAATTTAATTCCTCCAGATATCTTTTAACATCTAAAAAATCCTCTTCTCTGAGAGGCAATGGCGAGTCTTCGAATAAACTTTTGAATCGAATTTCACTTTTTTTGATCAATTCTTCAGCTTCCTTTTTTAAGGTAATATCTTCAATAATTGAAATTGCGCTTATTTGCTTTTTGTTTTTATCTATTATTGGCTTAACATTTAAATTTACCCAAATAATTTTTCCTTGGTTTGTATTATATCTTTTTTCCATGGAATATTCATTGATTATTCCTTTTTCCAGATTATATACATTTGTTAAATCTTTTTTAAGATCATCAGGATGCGTTAAAGATTGAAAATTCTTTTGTTTCATTTCATTCTGAGTGTAGCCTAAAAGTTCACAAAATTTATTGTTTACTTCCAAAAAATTCCCTGTTGCAATGTTGATATTAGCAATACCAACCGCTGCTTGATCAAAAATAATTTTAAATTTTATTTCAGAATTTAATAATTTGGTGGCTTGTGTAGTTACTAAAGATTGTAATTCCTCTGGAATTTTTAAAAGTGTATAAATTAAAACACCAAAAAGTGCCGCAAGAATAATTCCAATAATTCCCGGAATTAAAATCTGTGAATACAGATAATTTTTGTTTTTTGATATTAAATATAATTTCCAGTCACCATCCGGTATGTCTGTACATATATTATAATTTTCTGAGAAATCAGTTTTGTTGGGCAAATAGAAAATCTCCTTTTGTTTCTCCGCATTGTATTTTGAAAACTGAAAAAAATATTTTGAATCATCCACGTTTTTAATTCCAGAAGCTTTTAAAAAAGTTTCTAATTTAATTACAACTGCGGAGAATCCCCAAAACTTATTATTTTGAAAAACGGGAAACCGCCCTACAATTCCCACTCCGCCTTGTTTCAATACAAAAGGACCGGCAAAATACATCTTTTTTTTAATGATTGATTTTAAGGCTTCTTTTTTAAGACTTGGGTTAGTTAAAATATTTAAATTCAAAGCCGCTTCATTTCCTTTTTGCGGATAAATATATTTTATTATTCCATCAGGGACTAATTGAACAGCATTAATATTGGCATTTGATTCCATTAATTTTTCACTCACGTAATCAAAATTTTCAGGAATGCCTTTATCGTTAATGGTTAGTGCCAACGTTAAAGTAGTCGTGTAGCAGTTTTTAAGGGCTTGTTCGATATTTTGATGAACAACAAGCAATATGTTATTCATCTCGCGCTCCTGATCTTCTTTTATCAGCTTATATTGTTGTGAGACGATAAATGCCGCTACATAACTTAAGAATAAAAATGTTATGAAGCCTGTTGTTTTTGGTCTTTTTAAGAACCATCTGATGAATTTTGGGTATTTTTTTTCAGACTTCATGTATTGTATTGGTAGGTTTTAGGTACAATTTAGTTTAAAAATAAAGATATGAAAAAAAATGTACGAGCACACTAATTTATTAATTATCGTCATATTCTTCGGTATTTGTTTCCAAAATGCTTTTTTGTAAATCAGTAAACAGGATGAATAATTGTAAACCAAACAATTTTAATAGTAGCGTTTTGAGTATAAATAAATTTTATTTTCAATAATAAAACCGAACTTTGCAATAGTTTTTGAGTCAAATACTTGATTTAATTATTAAAAAGTATAGATATGAGCAGAAATAACGAAAGAAATATTAAAAAACATAACGATAAATTGCATAAAGCGCAAGATAAAGCAAAACAAACCGTATTGTTGCGCAAGGAAAAATTAAAACAAATTACAAAAAAGTTCAATGAAGATAAGGCTTCAGAAGAATAAAGTAAAACTCGTATGATGGAAAAAAATAAATTTGATCAAGTGAAAAATGGAGTTCAGCAAATAATTGATTTTGTTGCCGAAAAAAACGCCAAAGAAGCCAACAATAAATTAGTGGAAGTTAGCGAGGAATTAGATGAACTTTTAGATTTTGCTGACGAAGATGAAGATTTAATCGAAATAAGCCGCTTTCAGGTATTGTTAAATCAGTTGCATCAAAAAATAGTTGGGCTCAATGGACAGGCAACGGGCTCAATTTAAAATTTTTAATATTTAACATGATTGAAAACAAATGTCATTGCGGTTCCGATAAAGATTTCGAGAATTGTTGTGAAGTAGTAATAAAAGGCATTCAAAAAGCGCCTACAGCTGAATCTTTGATGCGTTCAAGATATTCCGCTTATGTGACGCATCAAGCCGATTATTTGTTGGCAACAACCCATATTTTGGAAAGAAGTCAGTATTCGAAATCTGAAATTTTACATTGGGCAACTAGCAACAAATGGCTTCAATTGGCGATTATAAAGTCCACTGAAAATAACGTGGAATTCAAAGCCTATTTCTTGGACAGCAAACTTCAAAAACAGATTCATCACGAACTTTCTACTTTCAAATTCGAAAATGGAAGTTGGTTTTATGTGGATGGTCAATTTTTTAATTAGCTTATCTTCCCAATAAAATCCAACTTCATGGTGTCTGAATGTTTTTAACTAAAAATTAATAAACGTTTGTATTCAGTATATTTTTATTGATGTAATTTTATTGTCTATGAAAAATGAATATAAAAAAGGATTTTATTTCAAGCAATACGAAGCACCTTTTCAATCTCCGTTTGATAAACTCTTTGGTATTTTCAAAGAATTAATTACACATACCTCGGGAGATTTTGATGAAGCAATCGACTGGTTGCGGGAATTAGACAAAGAATATAAACTCACAGATGAACATTACACCATCGATGATTTTATTGAAGATTTAAAGAAAAAAGGGTATATCCGTGATGAACTAAAAGAAGATGGAACTTCGGGAATCGGTATTACCGCAAAAACGGAACGCGCCATCCGGCAGCAAGCTTTAGACAACATTTTTGGTAATTTAAAACGCTCCGGAAGCGGGAATCATAAAACGAAACATTCCGGAAACGGGGATGAACACACTGGAGAATTTCGGGAGTTTCATTTTGGTGACGGACTCGAACGAATCTCTTTAACTGAAAGCTTGCGTAACGCTCAAATCAATAATGGAGTAGCTGATTTTATGTTAACCGAAAATGATTTGGTTGTCGAAGAAACGCAATATAAATCGCAGATGAGTACCGTTTTGATGATTGACATTAGCCACAGTATGATATTGTATGGAGAAGACCGAATTACTCCAGCCAAGAAAGTGGCGATGGCTCTTGCTGAATTGATTACGACACGATATCCAAAAGATACTTTAGATATTTTAGTTTTTGGGAACGATGCCTGGACAATTGCAATTCGGGATCTACCGTATTTAAAGGTGGGACCTTATCACACGAATACAGTCGCCGGTTTACAACTAGCCATGGATATTTTGCGTAGAAAACGTAACACCAACAAGCAAATTTTCATGATTACCGATGGAAAACCTAGTTGTGTCCGCGAAAAAGACGGTTCCTATTATATGAACAGTAACGGGCTCGACGAATACATTGTGGATAAATGCTACAATCAGGCGCAGCAAGCCCGAAAATTACACATTCCAATCACCACCTTTATGATTGCCAATGATCCATATTTGCAAAAATTTGTAAATAAATTTACAGAATCAAATCAAGGAAAAGCCTTTTACACCGGATTGCAAGGTTTGGGGGAAATGATTTTTGAAGATTATGAAACAAATCGAAAGAAGAGAATAAAATAGTAGTCGGTTTAGATTTCCATAAGTCAGTTCGAACGCAGTCGAGAACAACAGCAATAGCAATTTCAATAACAATTAAGGTCAACTGCAATATCAATATCAATAAAAAATAATAAATGAATACTATAAAAACACTCGGAGAATTAAAAAAATCAGGTTACGAAAGTAAAAGCATTAAAGATGAATTGCGATCCAACTTAAGAGAAAAAATAAAATCTGGAAAACCAACATTTGAAGGCGTTCACGGTTTTGAAAATACCGTAATTCCAGAACTAGAACGCGCTATTTTATCGCGTCATAACATCAATTTATTAGGTCTTCGTGGTCAAGCCAAAACCAGATTAGCACGTAAAATGATAGAGTTGTTGGATGAATACATTCCGTTTGTATCGGGTTCCGAAATTAACGATGATCCTTTACAACCAATTTCGCGTTTTGCCAAAGACATCATTGAACTCAAAGGCGATGAAACTCCAATTTCTTGGCTGCATAGAAGTGACCGTTTTTTCGAAAAATTAGCAACACCTGATGTGACAGTTGCAGATTTGATTGGAGATGTCGATCCAATAAAAGCGGCAAATTTAAAATTGTCCTATGCGGATGATCGTGTGATACATTTTGGGATGATTCCAAGAGCAAATCGTTGTATCTTTGTTATCAACGAATTACCTGATTTACAGGCGAGAATCCAAGTAGCGCTATTTAATATTTTACAGGAAGGAGATATTCAAATTCGTGGTTTCAAGTTGCGAATGCCACTCGATATGCAATTTGTGTTTACGGCAAATCCGGAAGATTACACGAATCGTGGAAGTATTGTAACACCATTAAAAGATAGAATTGGTTCCCAAATATTGACGCATTATCCGGAAACTATTAAAATTGCCAGAACCATTACAGAGCAGGAAGCGAAACTTGATGTAACGCAAAATGATATGGTTTACGTGCCTTCATTGGCAAGGGATTTATTGGAACAAATCAGTTTTGAAGCAAGAGAAAGCGAATATATTGATAACAAAAGTGGCGTGAGTGCCAGATTAAGTATTACTGCTTTCGAAAACTTACTAAGTACAGCAGAAAGAAGAGCACTGAAATCCGGTACTGATAAAACAACGTTGCGTTTATCTGACTTTATGGGAATTATTCCTGCCATTACTGGAAAAGTGGAATTGGTTTACGAAGGAGAGCAGGAGGGAGCTGCCGCTGTAGCGCAACATTTATTGGGCGATGCGATTCATACTTTTTTCCCTGCATATTTCCCAAAAATTGAAAAACTAGAGAAAGAAGGCGTCAAAAATGCCTACACGGATATTATTGAATGGTTTTTTGCCGAAAGCGGTTTTGAATTATTAGACGATGCTTCCGATGAAGAATACGAAAGGATTTTGGGAAGTATTGTCCCGCTTGAAATTTTAATTAAGAAATATCAACCGCAACTAGAAAAAGAAGATAAATTTTTTATGAAGGAATTTATCCTTTGGGGATTGGTAGAATACAAGAAACTTAGTAAAGACCGCTTCTCCGAAGGCTATCAGTTCAAGGATATTTACGGTAGTTTTATCAGTAAATTATAAAGAACGTACTTTTTTTTCACCGTACGAGTCATTTAAGGAAATAACATTTTGTAATTTCTTAAATGACTTTTATGTTTTTTTTGCGACTGGTATTCATTGATTTAAGATTGATTTGCAATACCTAAAAAGTCTAAAAACTTCACGCAGAAAAATTATTTAATGTACATTGATGGTTTGATTTGCATACCAAGATGTAAGCATGTAAGTCATCTAAGCAATTTACTAATTTGTAGTTTCTTAAATGACTTATATTTTTAAAAATGAAATTGTAATTTTATTTTTTTCTTGCAAAAGTTATTAGTTTACCATTTAATTTTTTATTTATTAGAGAATAAGTCTTTGACGATTTTTATTAGTCTACCTTGCCCCGTTGGCGGTATTTTCAGTCAATGCGAAAGTCATGGAAAATAACTTTGAGGATTTAATTGCCTCCTACATTGAAAATAAAGTTGGAATATCTGAACATTTTTTGAGTACTGATTTGGCCCATAA
The DNA here is from genome assembly GCF_049896865.1 of Flavobacterium sp. DSP2-3-1. NCBI lineage: Bacteria > Pseudomonadati > Bacteroidota > Flavobacteriia > Flavobacteriales > Flavobacteriaceae > Flavobacterium > Flavobacterium sp. DSP2-3-1. Next base: position 50,533 of record NZ_JAFCVD010000014.1, read on the forward strand.
TCTTAGACAAAATTTGATTGTTTTGAAGCAAAAAAGCTTGTTGATGCAAGCTGGAATTGGTAATTCTGAGAAAGTTTCTTATGATGGTGCGATACGAAGCGATTCTATTTATTGGTTGGATAAAAAACACAACAATGCATTCGAAAATGAGTTCCTGGCCCAAATAGAAGCTTTTATTGTTTATTTAAATCAAAGTTGTTATGCTGGAATTACGGGATATGAATTTCACTATTCGTTGTATGAACCGGGTGACTTTTATTTAAAGCATTTGGATCAATTCAAAAACAATCCCAGCCGAAAATATTCTATGATTAGTTATCTGAATAGCAATTGGAAAGAAAGTGATGGTGGCGAATTACTGATACATCAATTGGATAACAATCAAAAAATTGCTCCTACACAAGGTAAAACTGTTTTCTTTAAAAGTGACGAATTAGTGCATGAAGTTTTGGTTACCCAAAATACCAGGATGAGCATTACGGGTTGGTTGAAGAGTGATTGATATTTATAAAAAAACACACTCAGTTTCCCTTCATCCGTGTAACTATTTTTTGAAGTAATCGCTTTCCGTCTCTTTTACTTTTTGGCACTTCTACTGCTTTCATTTCAACATTGCCTGCAATAAATTGATAGCTGAAAGCAAATTGAGGGTTTTTTGGGTTGTCATCTAAAAGTCCAAAGCGTAAATCATTAAAGTATAAAGATCCTTTTTTTTGAGAAATAATATACCAGCCTTCACTGGCTTTCTTCAGTTTTTCAAAGTCCGAATTTCCTTTTAATTGCGATTCTAAAATTTTGTTTTTGTTGTAAGCAGTAAACGAAATGGGTTGCGTATCAAAAAGAGAGTAGTCGCCTAATACATAATTATCTGCAGTTGCTACATTAGCATTCCATAAAATGAGGTTGAAAGCGGTAGGTTTTACAATAATTTCAGAATAGTGGATTCCTTGTTTTGTCAATGCTTTTTCAAATTGGTTCAAAGCATGTACTTTTATAAAACAAGACAAAAGGAGATAAGCACTACTGATAAATAATCCTAAGACTATGTATTTTTCACGAAGTATGGTGTCTTTTGTTTTCCAAACCATAATCAATGCAATAACAAGTGGAATGGTGTACAGCGGATCAATTACAAAAATGGTTTTTAGCGCAAACCGTTCGTCTAAAGGCCATAAAATTTGCGTGCCCCAAGAAGTAAACACATCCAATAGCACATGGGTAAACAAACACCAAAAAGCCATAACAGTTGCCTGAACAAAATTGATTTTATCTCTTTCTGTTTTTGAAATAATCCAACCCAAAACAGGGGATAAAAACAAAAAAAGAAAAAGAGAATGACTGATGCCACGATGAATCAGGACGGCATCGACAGGATTTAAAAAAAGTCCCACTACAACATCTAAATCGGGAATTGTGCCTAAAATCGCACCGTATAAAACCGTTTTGTTTTTGAGTTTTTTGCCCGCACATACTTCAGCTATGGCAATTCCTAAAGCGATTTGAGTAAAAGAATCCATCCTGCAAAAGTAACTGAAATCAGGAAATATCTTGATAGCCCTGTAGTAATTGATTGCTAAGAATCGCATTTTTTATAATGTAATTGAAAAAGAGTAATCCGAAAACAAATAGATTTGTGAAGGTGAAAATTTTTGGATAATTCTTAACATCTTAGAATTTAATAGTAGTTTATCTATCCATTAAAACAGAATAATCGGATGGTTCTAAAAACTGTTTTTTTTTGGTACAGAAAAAAACAGGAGTATTTTGAATGTTTTTTTTTAAATCCATATTAATCAAAAGAGATTTTAAAATAAATATGCACTATCTTGTCCAATCAAAAATAAACAGAGCCATGTATAAAATTCATACTATTGATCTACACTTTCAATCCGAAAAACATTCTATTGGTGCTTTTTTAATTGAAACGGAAAAAGGTCCGATTCTTATAGAAACTGGACCGGAATCAACTTGGGAGTTTCTTGTTAAAGGAATAAAAAAGATTGGGTATGAAATCAAAGATATTCAGCATGTATTCTTAACGCATATTCATTTTGATCATGCCGGAGCAGCTTGGAAATTAGCACAAAATGGAGCTAAAATATACGTACACCCCATTGGACTTCCACATTTAGCTAATCCAGAGAAATTATGGAATTCAGCCAAAATGATATATACAGACAAGATGGAGCTTCTTTGGGGAAAAATGGAATCAATACCAGAGCAACAATTGATTGGGGTAACGGACGGTGATGTTGTAGACCTGGGAGATGTTCAAATAAAAGTATGGTATACGCCGGGTCATGCTGTGCATCATAATGCTTATCAAATTGATGATGTGATATTTACAGGGGATGTGGCTGGAGTAAAAATAGGAGATGGTCCTGTTGTACCTCCCTGTCCTCCGCCAGATATTAATATTGAATTATGGAAAGAATCCCTTAAAAAACTAAAAGATTTAAAGCCCAGAGCCTTGTATCTAACACATTTTGATTTGCAAAAAAATCCGGATGAATTATTATCGGGCTTAGAAATAGTTCTGGATGATTGGGCTAGTTTTATCAAACCTTTTTATGACAATCAAACTCCGCCAGAAAGTATAGTTCCCCAATTTATGGAATACACAAGAAAGCAGTTTTTGGACAAAGGACTGAATGCGGAAGAAATTCAAACTTATGAGTTTGCTAATCCAAGCTGGATGTCTGTAAATGGTTTATTGCGGTATTGGAAACTTAAAGAACAGGGAAGGATTTAAGATCACTACCATTTTTATATCTTTTATTTTCCTTCATATTACTAAAACCGTATTGATCCTATTTTTTTATTGAAGTATTGCTTTCGATACTTTTACAAAAGAGTAGCAGGAAAGACAATAAACGTTAATTTAGCCATCTAAAAATTCGCTATGCTATTTTTGATTTTAAGTGTTATTTGCAGTGTAACCGTGGGAGTGTTATTTAAATTTGCGCGCAGGTACTCCGTAAGTAATATTCAAATTGTCGCCTGGAATTACGTATTTGCGCTTGTTCTTTGTTATTTTTTCTTCAGTCCCGATTTAACTGATTTAGGAACTTCGGCACCTTGGGCAATTTATATTCCTATTGGAATTTTGCTGCCTTCTATTTTTCTTTTCTTGGCAGCTTCGATAAAACAGGTAGGAATTGTAAAAACCGATGCAGCTCAAAGACTTTCGCTGTTTATACCTATTTTGGCTGCATGGTTGCTATTTAAAGAAGATTTCAATATTTTAAAAATCACGGCACTTTTGATAGGTTTTCCTGCTTTGCTGCTTATTCTCGCGAAACCTTCCAAAAAAACAGAAAATAAATGGATTTATCCTGCGGTTGTTTTACTCGGCTTTGGAATTATTGACATCCTTTTCAAGCAAATCGCTCTCTATACAAGTCTGCCTTACACTACATCATTATTTGTGGTATTTGGAATTGCGTTATCAATCATGATTGGAACGGTGCTGTATCATATGATTGTAACTAAAACACCACTGCAGTTAAAAAATATTATTTTTGGTGGTTTAGTAGGTGTTTTCAATTTTGGAAACATACTTTTTTATCTAAAAGCGCATAAAGCTTTCGCTGAAAATCCATCTACAGTTTTTGCAGGTATGAACATGGGCGTGATTGTAATAGGAAGCCTTGTAGGGATTTTTGTTTTTAAAGAAAAACTAACAAAAATGAATTATGCAGGTTTGTTTCTGGCTTTGATTGCGATTGTTTTAATCGTGTTATCACAGACAGTTAAATTACAGTAATCTACTGATTGTAATTCAAGTTTTTTTTTAACGCATTGAAACAAAGTTTTTATGTGTTGCTATTGATGCATTTCACTTTATTACAGAAAACTATAGATATGTTGTTCCAGGTATTTGGTTTTTTATTTATTTAATACTTTACCGTAAACGGGCACCACGTAATTCCCATTTAAAAACGGAATTGGATCAATTTGACTTTGAAGTATAACTCCGCTTAATGACGATTCAAGTAAAAGTTGCGCTGCCTGAACTAAAGGTGCTGCTGTGGTTATTTGTATCGCTCGTAACTGATGTTTCCCTACTATTTGCGGAAGAATGCGCTTGGCAATTTCTCGTCTGCGTAACACTCCCGTAGCATCTTTGCCTTCCACTGCTGCATATAAAATGATTTGGTCGTCTTCCACATGTGGAATTACGGCTTCCATTTTTTCTTGTAAATTTTTAATAGCATCTGAAGTATTTTCAAGATTGTCCAATTGTTCTTGTAGCCAAGCATAATGTCCAGGATGTCGTAAGGTTTTGTAGTCAAGTGAACGAACCTTTCCCGACAAGGCATCCGGCAAATCAGCAGCACCACCCGAAGTTAGGTTTTCTTCATATATGATTCCATCAATAATGATTGTGGCTCTTTCAGATAATGGTGGCAGATTCGTTTTTTTATAATCCCGAAGCACGATAGTATCTTTTATATATTCAGTAGCCACTCCAACAGGGCTCCAAGTAAAACCGTAATAATGTGGAGCAACGGCATGATTGGTCAGTGCTCCAACTTTAAATTCCAGTTTGTCTACTTTATCAACTTCAAAGTCTGAACAAAATTGTTGAAATAGTCCATTGGCGAGTAAATCAACATATCCAGGAGCTAAACCAGTTTGAAGTATAAAACCAGTTTTGGCGTCTTTTGCTAAACCAATTATTTCTTCAGTTTCTGCAACGTATTCTGTAAGGTTTGCATAATGTAGATTGTAATCTTTGGCAAATTGTGCTATTCTGGGTGCTTGACTACCTGGTAAACAATCGAGAATGATGTCTCCTTGATTTAAGATTGTCTTCATTTCGTCCGTTAGACCTTTTTCAGCAAGATGAAAGTCGTGGACAGATCCTGATTTCGTTGTTCCTTCTTGAATCCAACGTGCCACTTTTTTTGCTTTTAAATGCATTCTGTCACCTATAAAGAGAGTGGGAGCAACTTCGCCCCATTCCATCAGTAAGAGACCAACAGCTTCTGCGATTCCACCGGCTCCTGCGATAATAATAGTATAATGCTTTTTCATATTTTAAAGATACCCTTTTTATTGGTAAAGCATTTGAGTTGTATGGTAAATTGGTTGTGATCAAATGTAGATTCTCTGTCAAGGATAGTAGCGGAAAGCCCGCAAAGGAGGAGGTCCTTTTATTAAACAAACCCTAAAACAGCGACTACAAGAAGCTCGTTTTAGGGTTTGTTTTATGGACTGATACCTGCGGACTTGCAGTGGATAGCCCGCCCGGACAGCATACTTTAAATGTAATTAAAGCATTATATAATATATTTCAATTAATTGATAGTCAATTAAAAACAAATAAATTTAAATGTCTTCATAAACTGCTATTTTTGAAAAACTTTAAAAAATACAATATTTGATTAATATCAATAACAGCAGGACTGGATTCTAAAGGTTTATTATTCAGCCACACATTCAACAGCTGTGAACTTAAATTTTACATTTTCAAAGTCTATCGGTGAGTCTTTAACAAAATAAGTGGCTCCCATAGTGGTTTGCATTTTTCCATTTCCCAAAATAAGTTGTTCCCCTCTCTTTAAAAATGCCATCGGATTTTTAAATGTTACTTTTTTGTTATCGCCCTGAATAAAGGTGTAGCTAACAAATAATGTATCTCCACTGAATTCTCCTGCAATTTTTCCAACCTTTTGGGGTGTGTTAAAAAATTTCATCATCATATCGCCGATTATCTTTCCGTTTTTCAAAGTGTTCATTTTTAAATCTATAATATCTTTTTCATACAAAGCTTTATAGCATTGGACGCTTATTGGTCTTTCAACCGGGATTTGTTTAGAATTAACGACTTTCTCGTTTTCATTTTTTTTACAACTTTGGAATCCTATACTGACAAACAGTAAACAAAAAAGAAGAGGAGTTTTCATGATACTAAATATTTAATTATTAACTATTGCTAATTTAGTCAAAAAAATCCTTCTTTAGTTAAAATATTATAAAATATTGATTTTCAATGTAGTATATATTTTTTTATAATTTTATTTTCCGATGCAGAAATTAGCAAAAATATTACCTAACAACTCATCATTAGTAACCTGTCCGGTAATCATTCCAAATTGATATAGTGCTTCTTTAATATCAAGAGCCATCAAATCGCTGGATAAGTTAGTTTCAAGTCCAAATTTTACTTTTTTGATTTCTTCTAAAGCTTTTATTAGCGAATCGTAATGCCTAGTATTAGTTACGATTGTTTCATTATTGCGCAAAGCACCCGTGTTAACAAACGCAAGTAATCGATTTTTTAAATCCTCAACTCCCAGTTTTTCTTTTGCGGAAATTAGCAAGATTTCTGGAATTTCCGATTTCAAATTTTCAATTTCGATTTCTTTTAATTTGTCGGCTTTGTTACCAATGATTACAAGAGGTTTTAAAGGAAACTGATTTTTAATTTTTTCCAGTTCCACTTTTAACTTTAGACCTGAAACTTTAAACTCCGAACTGTCAAAAAGAAAAACGACAACTTGCGCTTGTTCAATTTTTTCGAATGTTTTACGAATCCCGATGCTTTCCACTACATCTTCCGTTTCCCGAATTCCGGCGGTGTCTATGAATCTAAAACCGATTCCACCAATCACCAATTCATCCTCAATTGTATCACGCGTTGTTCCCGCAATTTCTGAAACAATGGCGCGTTCTTCATTCAATAAGGCATTCAAAAGAGTCGATTTCCCTACATTGGGTTCACCCACAATAGCCACAGGAATTCCGTTTTTGATCACATTTCCTACCGCAAAAGAATCAATCAGACGTTTCAGTACAAACTCAATTCTATTTAGTAAATCATGAAATTGGGTTCTATCGGCAAATTCAACATCTTCTTCAGCAAAGTCGAGCTCAAGTTCAATTAGGGAAGCAAAATTCAAGAGTTCTTCCCGCAGTTTAGCTATTTCATTAGAGAAACCACCACGCATTTGTTGCATCGCAATCTGGTGTGAAGCTTCATTATCGGAAGAAATTAAATCGGCAACGGCTTCTGCCTGAGATAAATCCAATTTTCCATTTAAGAAAGCTCGGAGTGTAAATTCACCTGGATCAGCCATTCGGCAACCTTTGCGAAGCAATAATTGAATGATTTGCTGTTGAATGTAAGTTGAACCGTGGCAGGAAATTTCAATCGTATTTTCACCCGTATAGGAGTTTGGTCCCTTGAAGATTGACACCAGAACTTCATCCAAAGTTTTGAAGTCATCCATAATATGTCCTAGATGTAATGTATGGGTTTTTTGTGTGGTTAATTCTTTATTCTTAATCGATTTAAAAACAGAATTTCCAATCGTAATGGCGTCTTGGCCGGAAATCCGAATAACGGCAATAGCTCCCGCTCCCGAAGGAGTGGCCAATGCCACTATGGAATCGTGAGGTATCATAATTTATGCAATTTTATGCAAAAGTAAGTAAAATTGAGTACGCATCAATAAGTAAGAGGCAAACCATTAACTTTTTTTTTTGTTAAAAATTTGCCAAAGTGATAATTATCAGATTTTCTTACGTTTCTGTTTTGTAATTTTATAGAACATTGATTTATAGTTAATTGCCTTCTCATGAAAAAAATTTTATTCCCAACCGATTTTTCCCATGTCTCTAACAATGCATTTATATATGCATTAAAATTGGCTGATTCTATTAATGCTGAAATCATAACAATGCATGTTTATCATTTGCCACAAGCAAATTATATTAATGTTTCGGAGTATTTACATGAAATTTATGATGTTACGGAGTTAAGTAATTTTGAAAACTATAAAGATGAAGTTCCCGTTTTAAGAAGAATTGCTGAAGAAAATAATTTGGATCATGTAAAAATCAGCCATGTTTTGATTTTAGGAAATTTAATTGAAGAAATACAAAAAATCACTAAGCACGAGTTTATTGATTTTATTGTGATGGGAACTAAAGGAGCAACTGGACTTAAAGAAACATTTTTAGGAACAGTAGCTACAAAAATAATGAACAATGTCAAAGCAGTTGTTTTGGCTATTCCAGAACGTTGTAAATACGAACCGGTAAAAAATTTGCTTTTTATCACTGAATACCAAGCGGATGACACGCAATCTTTTCTAAAAGTTAAGGCTTTGGCCAAGGTATTTCAAGCTCATGTTGACTGTCTTCGAGTAAAACCCCAAAACCGTGAAGATGACAATAATAACATGAGGAATTGGGAAGAATTAATTGATAATCAAAATATTAAGTTGCACTCTGTTACAGGAAATGATGTGGAAGGGATTATTTTAAACTTTATTGATTCACATAAAATCAATATGATTGCGATGCATGTACATCATAAAAATTTCTTTGAAAAACTATTTGAAATCAGCCTCTCAAAAAAATTGGCGTTTCATATTAATATTCCTATTTTGGCTATTCATGAATGAAAGTATTCTACTCTGAATACGCTGAAAAATAAAGTTTAATAATTTATTTTGGTCAACAAATTATTTTAATACGTAAAAAAAATGAAAAAAATTTTATTTCCGACCGATTTTTCTAAAGTGGCCACAAATGCCTTTGTTCATGCATTAGAATTTGCAAATATTGTCCAAGGCGAACTCATTTTGTTGCATACATTTCAATTGCCAGTATATGACAATCAGTTTTTTCCGGAAAACTACGCCGTCATTTATAATTCATTAGAGTTAGCTCAATTTGATATGTTTAAGGATGAACTCCCAAAATTGCGAGCCATAGCTCAAGAACGTCATCTTGATAAAATAAAGATGTCTCATAGATTAATGGATGGAGATTTACTTCATAATATTAAAAAATCTATAAAAGAAGATAAAATTGATTTTGTAATCATGGGTACTTCCGGAGCGACAGGTTGGGATGCTTTTTTTGTAGGCACCAATACCGGCTCTGTAATTTCTGGAATTGACGTTCCGATGATGTGCGTGCCCGCGGAAGCAAAATTTAAGAAAATTGAAATTATAGGATTCACGACCCGTTTTAGAATGAAAGACAAAAAAGCTTTAAAAATGGTGCTGGATATTGCAAAAAAAACAAAAGCGAAAGTTAAATGTTTGTATGTAAAAACCAGTGATTCGGATGTTCCAAAAGAGACAGTTGCTGCATGGGAAGATGAATTTATTAATGAACCCGTTGAGTTTTTTGTAATTAATAGTGATGAAGTCAAAGAGACGATTTTAGATTTTATCATGTACAAAGAAATAGATTTTTTGACAATGCTCACTTATAAAAGAGGGTTTTTTGAGGGCATTTTCAAACCTAGTTTAACCAAAAAAATTGTCACTAATTTTGAAATTCCAATTTTAGCGATTCATATTGATTGATACAGTTTAAATTCAATTGAAATCTTGAATTCTATTTAGTATAGCATCGCCATTGCCTTTTAATTTAGACTTCAAAGTAATCTATTTCGTTATATTTGCAATTCATTAATTGAATTATGGAAATATACAAAACAAAAAAGATACGCTTTTCAACAGCATTGACTGCAATCAATAAAAAGTACAACAGTATAAGTATTTTAAGACTTCTTACTATTGTACTTTTTTTGGTTTTTATTTATTTCTACATCAAAAACAGTGAAATTATTTTCATAATTGCCGCCATTTTTCTTTTTGGACTATTCGTTGTATTGATGCGCATTCATTCTAAATTAGTTTTAGAAAAACATGTCAGTCAAGCCTTACTTGATATAAATGAAAATGAAATTTCTTATTTGGAAAGAAATAAAATCCCTTTCGAAAACGGACAGGAATTCAATGATTTTCACCATCCGTATGCCTATGATTTAGATATTTTTGGCGAGCATTCTTTGTTCCAAAACTTAAATAGGACCGCTACATTTATTGGAAAAAAAACATTCGCAAACCAGCTTTTATCAATTTTGCCAAATGATGCGATTATCAGAAATCATAAAGCTGTTAAAGAATTATCCGAAAAATTAGATTGGCGTCAGGAATTTTTGGCTTTCGCCAAAATAAGCAATGACAGTCAATCGAATTATGAGACTTTGCTAAAGTGGAGTACATTCAATAGTGCGCCTTTATCTAAACTGAGTGTTTTTATTTCTTATTTTACGCCGGTTCTTTTTCTTGGAGTTTTGATTGCCTATTTATTGACTTCCAATACCACTTTCGCTTCTATATTGTCGTATTTATTTGTTATTAATTTAATTATTTTAGGACGGTTTATGAAGCGTATTCAAGCTGAAATTGCCAATTCCGCAAACATTGACAAAACCATACATCAATATAGTTTGTTGCTGCAAAAAATTGAAAATGAATCTTTTAAATCGGAAAAATTAATCGATTTGCAACAAAAACTGACATTCAAAAAAGAAAATGCCAGCGTTCATTTTAAACAGTTAGCGGGTTTGTTTTCTAATATGGACAGTATTGGTAATTTTGTAACCGCTATTGTTTTTAACGGAACATTTCTGTTTAATGTACATGTTTTAAAATCATTAATTCAATGGAAAAACGATCATGCGGATGCCTTAGAAGATTGGATGAAAGTTGTTGGCGAATTCGAAATGTTGAACAGCTTGGCTAATTTATCGTATAATAATCCGGAGTTTGTTTATCCGACATTGAACAAGAACTTCGAAATTGATTTTAAGGATTTAGGTCATCCTTTATTGAATAAAAAAACCAGAATAGGAAATGATGTGCGTTTTCATCCCGAGTCGTTTATGATTTTAACGGGTTCTAATATGTCCGGAAAAAGTACGTTTCTAAGAAGTTTGGGAATCAATATGGTATTATCAGGAATGGGTTCGCCGGTTTGTGCCAGCCAAGCTAATGTACATCCTTTGCCCGTTTTAGTTTCCATGCGATTGTCTGATTCGTTGTCTGATAGCGAATCGTATTTCTTTGCGGAGATTAAACGTTTAAAGCAAATTATGGACGAACTCGAAAACCAACCCGCATTTGTATTATTAGACGAAATATTACGCGGAACCAATTCAGATGACAAACGCAACGGAACAATTGAAGTGGTCAAAAAAGTTATTGGTAAGCGAGCAGTAGGAGCAATTGCTACACATGATATTGAAGTTTGTTTGACTACTAATGATTATCCAAATATATTAATTAACAAATGTTTTGAAGTGGAGATTATCAATGATGAACTCCATTTTGATTATAAACTTCGGGACGGAATTTGTAAAAATAGAAGCGCTACATTTCTGATGAAAAAAATGGGCGTGATTTAAAGTAATAATTAGTTCAGTTTTCAATTTGTCTTTGCAAGGAACGAAGCAAACCCACTAACATGAGAAATCATAGTTAATCATTGAGTTGGGGAAAACAATATGAGATTTCTCCTCCTTCGGAATGACACAAAGAGAAATGAATAAAAGCAAAAAACCGTCCCGATTTATCGAGACGGTTTTTTAAATATAAAAATGGTTTGGTTAATAGCGTATTTTTAAATTGAATTAATTGTTCAACATTACTGGCATTACAAGCATCGTTACCGTTTCACCTTCTTCTAATCCGTCTACAGGAGTTAGAATTCCGGCTCTGTTTGGCAATGACATTTCAAGCATAATCATATCCGATTGCAAGTTAGTCAACATTTCAGTTAAGAAACGAGAATTATACCCTATTTGCATATCATCACCTTGATAATCACAAGTCAATCTTTCCTCAGCTTTATTGGAGTAGTCAATATCTTCAGCAGAAACATTCAATTCAGCGCCTGCAATTTTCAAACGAATCTGGTGTGTAGTTTTGTTCGAAAAGATAGCAACACGACGTACAGAACTCAAAAATTGAGAACGGTCAATCATTAATTTATTTGGATTTTCTTTTGGGATTACCGCTTCGTAATTTGGATATTTTCCATCAATTAAACGACACATTAAAACATAATTGTCAAAAGAAAAAGTAGCATTCGAATCGTTGTATTCAATTTTTACTTCAGCATCTGAAGTGCCAAGAATATTTTTTAAGATGTTTAAAGGTTTTTTTGGCATAATGAAATCAGCCACTTGAGAAGCCGTTACATCTGTACGAGCATATTTTACTAATTTGTGCGCATCAGTGGCAACAAAAGTCAATCCTTGTGGCGAAAACTGGAAGAATACACCTGACATTACAGGACGCAAATCATCGTTTCCTGCTGCAAAAATAGTTTTGCTAATGGCTGTTGCCAAAACATCAGAAGGAACAAGCGTTACAGATGGATCGTCTAAATTTACTGATTTTGGAAATTCGTCTCCAGGAGCATAAGCCAAAGCATATTTTCCAGAATTAGAACTGATTTCTATCGTACTGTTTTCTTCAACTGTAAAAGTTAGCGGTTGTTCAGGGAACGTTTTAAGGATTTCCAAAAGTAATTTCGCAGGAACAGCAACGCTTCCTTTACTTTCTGAATCAATTCCTAAAGTAGCAGACATTGTTGTCTCTAAATCAGAAGCAGAAACCGTCAGCACATTATGGTCTAAATCAAATAAAAAGTTATCTAAAATAGGCAAAGTATTATTACTGTTGATTACATTACCTAAAACTTGTAATTGCTTCAATAAGTACGAACTTGATACTATAAATTTCATCTGTTTTTTTTTATTTTTTAAGGTATTTCTTTAAATTCGAAATACGATACTTTTTACAAATATATCGTAAACAATTTTAGTTTCGAAACTTTTTTATTAACATCTATTTGCTGTATTTTCTTTTTCTAAGGAAAGTAAATACGACACCAAAAAGCACTAAAATAAGAATTGGAAGCCCGATAGTTAGGATTTGTGTTCGGGTGTAATTTTCATAAACTTTTTCTTTATCCAATAAAGGTAAATCAAGATCTTTACTTCGAATGTTAATAAGTCCGGTATCATCCAATAGGTAATTGACACAGTTTATTAGGAAATCTTTATTATCGTATAAATTTCCAGACCTTTGATCGTAACCCAATTCTACCGGTTGAAAGTTTTTATCCAATTGGTTTTTTATTAAATCTCCGTCAGAAATCACAATCATTTTATTCTTTTGTCCTGTGGCTTGAAATGTTTTTTGTTCAAATGCCAACACTCGATTTTCAAACATCGAGCGAAACGAACCTTCCAATAAAACCGAAAGTGGAATTTTTCCTTTGTTTAAATAATCGTTTGGTGCCGTTTCTTCGGCAACGATGTTAAGATTAATCTCTGATGGTGTTCCTATTTTTTTCGAATATTGTGACGATTCCAACAGAATAGTTTTCTTTATTCCGTTTTTTAAAGTATCGATAGGATTGGCAAAATCAAATTTGATTCCGCCTAAATTTTTCACAATTGGATGCAAACTGTTTGGATACACTTGTGGCGCAAACTTCCAGTTGAATTCCTGAAATTGAGTGGCACTTCCTTGTTCTCCGGTGGCTAGTTTTATAGGACTTCCTTGTTCGTCTTTTACTAAATCCGGATTGATTCGAATTCCGTATTTAAAAAACATATCATTCAAATTCAAATCTCGTGGATAGGCCAAAGTTGCTCCGGATGCATTGTACAGACTGTCCATTTCTGCGGAAACTTGGTCAATCAGCCATAATGTTTTTCCGCCATTGGTGATAAATTGATCTAAAACTTGTTTTTCAGCATCGGTAAAATTTTCGGTAGGTTTTGCGATTACTGCCAAGTCATATTTTTCTAAAGCTTCTAAACTTCCAACAGGATTTTTGGCAACCGAATCTAAAGTAAAAGGACCGATATGGTAACTTTCGCGTACTTGTAACAGAAATTTAGCCATCAAAATATCTTGCAATTCACCATTTCCTTTGATAACAGCGATTTTCTTCTGTTTGGCTTTCGTAATCTTATTCAAGCCTTCGGCGATTGAGTATTCAAGGTGCTGAACAGATCCAATAACTTTCTGGGTTGTTGTCGCGCCCATAATGTTTTTCAACAAGGGAATATTAACTTCTTTATTGTTATAAACTGCAATTGCCCAGGGAAAAACCATCGCTTGGGACTGCTTTCCTTTATCGTCAACGGTTATGTTTATTGGCGTAAGCCCTTTTCGATACAACTCTTTAATATTGTCCATGCTGGTGTCTTTGTTCTCCAATGGATCTACAAATTCAAAAATAATATTGCTATTATACGCTTGAAATTCTTCCAGCATTTGTTTCGTTTCTTGCTGTAACCGCATAAATTCAGCCGGTAAATCACCTTGTAGATATACTTTAATAGACAACGGATTTTGGACTTGCTTTATGATATTCAAAGAAGCAGAGGAAAGAGTGTATCTATTGTCTTTTGTTAAATCAAAACGATGAAAAAAGGATTTTCCTAGTACATTTATTAGCAGTACAATTGCTAGGATAATCAACACTGCTTTTAGGTTATTTTTCTTTGAAGTTGTCATTACGATTTGAACGATTTTAGATTATAAACAGTAAATGAAAGAAAGACAACGGTTATGCTAGTAAAATAAAGAATATCCCTGGTATCTAATACGCCTCGACTCATGCTTTTAAAATGATCTTGCATTCCTAATGAAGCAATTATGGAAGACCAATTTGGAACAACAGAAGCTAAACCATCAAATCCAAAATAGAAAAAGAAGCATAAAAATACTGCGATAATAAAAGCCACAATTTGATTATCAGATAATGTTGAAGTGAATATTCCAATGGCCGAATAGGCTGCAATCAGAAATAATAATCCAAAATAAGAGCCAATGGCGCTTCCCATATCGATATTACCTTCGGGCATTCCTAAATTAGAAATAACGGCTACATAAATAAATGTTGGGATAATTGCCATTACAATTAAAAGCAAAGCACCAAGAAATTTTCCATTAACAATTTGCCAAATACTCAATGGTTTGGTCAGCAATAATTCTAACGTTCCTTGTTTTTTTTCATCCGAAAAACTGCGCATCGTCACCGCGGGAATCAGGAATATTAATATCCATGGTGCCAAGGTAAAAAACGGAGTCAAATCAGCAAAACCGGTATTCAGAATGTTATAATCTCCTTCGAAAACCCAAAGAAACAATCCATTAATAATTAGAAAAATGGCAATAACTAAGTAGCCGATTGGCGAACCGAAAAAGGATTTTATCTCTCGTAATACTATTGATTTCATTTATGTTAATTCGTTGATTTGTTAATTCGTTGATTTGAAACTGAATACTGATTATTCTAAACTTACTAATTTATTTACGCTCCAAGCTTCCGGTTTATCGTTGAATAATTTCTTGGTGAATGTCCAAACATCGTAAAAAAGTTCAGAATTCCTGTAATTTTCTAAATCGGCTTCAGTTTCCCAATAACTGTAAGTAAAGAAAATGCTTTGGTTGTTTTTATCCTGATACAATTCTAAGAAACGATTCCCGGGCGCATTTCGTATTTTATCTTTCATTAACTCAAAGTTTTCTAAAAATGCAGGAATATGTTCCTCGTGAAAACTCAATTTTACTATTCGTACAAACATTAGATTTTTGATTAACGATTTATGATTTTTAAACTGATTACTGAACACTGCTATCTGAATACTATATTTATTATATCTCTATAATTCAATCCCAGCAAGCTATTAGCAGAACCAACTTTAGAAGGATTGCTTCTAAAAATTGCAATTTCAAGAAAACCGGCTTCGTTGAAAATGGCTAATTTTTCGCCTTCATACGATTTAATCGGATATTTTTCAGAACTCGCAATCGCTGAATAATTCGGCAAAATTGTTTTGATGTTTTTAGTTTTCAGAACAATTTCATACGGCCTTCCTTTCGCAACTGCAATAAAATATTTTTTAGAGATATTGGTAATTACATTCCCAAAATGATCTATGTAAATTACATTTCCTTTCAGTGAATTCCCATCTTCTGAAATTGTGGCTTGCAGATTTGTAACGTGCTTAATCGTATTGATTTCTTTACCAATGACATTCATCAATCCCCCTTTGGCTAAATGACAGGCTACTTTTACAAATACATCCAGATCCGTACCTTCACTCGGTAAACGATCGTGTATGTTAATCGCCACCACTTTTTGCGGAACAATTTTTTGCGACAGCATGCTTAAAATCCCATTATCGGCGGCAATAAAATAATGATCGTTCCATTGCATCACAATATGCTGATTCTCTTTATTGGATTCCATATCTACTCCTATAAGATGAACCGTTCCTTTTGGAAAGCTCGCATACGATGCTCCAATAATGTAACTGGCTTCTAACGTGTTGAATGGGTCTATTTCGTGTGAAATATCAATAATTTTTGCTTCGAAATACTCAGACAAAATTTTCCCTTTCAGCGCACCTACAAAGTGGTCTTTCAAGCCATAATCGGTAGTTAGGGTAATTATTGACATAAATTTGTTTAAACTATTGGTGTTTTGTAAACCTAATTTTCATTAAATTTGAGAAACGCAAAGCTAAAGTATTTTGAGCTTTATTTAAATAGAATTTTTTAATTTGAATTTAAACAGGAAACATGATCAAACCACTATTTTTTCTTCTTCTTTTCTTTTGTAGCTTACAATCGTATTCACAAAAACTAGTTTACAAGTCCAACGGCACTACTTTAAATTCCGAAAACCAAAAAATTTCCCCCAATCAAGTCCGGGAATTACTGGCAAACAACGAAAAATTATTGACAGATTATAATGCCGGAAGAACAAAGAAAACAGTTG
The DNA here is from genome assembly GCF_049896865.1 of Flavobacterium sp. DSP2-3-1. Lineage (NCBI taxonomy): Bacteria > Pseudomonadati > Bacteroidota > Flavobacteriia > Flavobacteriales > Flavobacteriaceae > Flavobacterium > Flavobacterium sp. DSP2-3-1. Next base: position 67,159 of record NZ_JAFCVD010000014.1, read on the forward strand.
GAAATATATTATTAATTGGTGGTTTGGGATTTTTGACTGCTGATTTAATTTATGGAGTTACTGCATCTGGAATGACCGCAGTTCCTGTTGGCGGTGGGTATTATGATCTGCAAACGGAGAAAACCTATCCAAATGTATTGACTTATTTAGGTGTTGCAGCAGTCATAATAGCCATTCCTGTCAAGATTGGTTTTTCGAAAAAGATTAAAAATGTGGTTACTGAATATAACAATCAAAACACCAATGCATACAACCAATTCGATAATCAAAAACTGGATTTAATTACCAATTCAAACGGAATTGGATTGCGATTGACTTTAAATTAAAATAATCTAAAAACAACTTCATTTGAACGAAAGAATAATCGAGCTCATAGACATCGCTCCAAAAGACTTTTGGGGCGCTCAAGACACTCATCTTGAAACAATTAAAAAATACTACCCAAAATTGAAGATTGTCGCTCGGGGAACAACTTTAAAAGCTTTTGGAGAAAAAGAAGTTTTAGACGAGTTCGAAAAACGTTTTCAACGATTAATGGTGCACTTTTCAAGATACAATAACATTGATAATAATGTAATAGAGCGTGTTATTCTTGGTGATGTACAGGAAGACAGAAAATTTCAAGGACAGGATAAAATATTAGTGCACGGTGTAGGTGGAAAAATCATTAAACCAATGACACCCAATCAACAATTGTTGGTGGATACCATGGAAAAAAATGATATGGTCTTTGCCGTTGGACCTGCCGGAACCGGAAAAACCTATACCGGAGTTGCCATGGCCGTTAAAGCGCTGAAAGAAAAGCAAGTCAAACGTATTATACTCACACGTCCAGCGGTAGAAGCAGGGGAGAACCTTGGTTTTCTTCCAGGGGACATGAAGGAAAAACTGGATCCATATATGCAACCTCTTTATGATGCTTTGCGCGATATGTTGCCTAATGAAAAACTGGAAGATTATATTTTAAAGGGAATTATTCAAATAGCACCACTGGCATTCATGCGCGGAAGAACACTTGATCATGCTTTTGTAATTTTGGACGAAGCCCAAAATACTACACATTCCCAAATGAAAATGTTTCTTACCCGTATGGGAAAAAGTGCTAAATTCATGATTACTGGTGACCCAGGCCAAGTCGATTTACCACGAAGAACCATTTCCGGACTCAAAGAAGCCTTATTGGTTTTGAAAGACGTTGAGGGAATTGGAATTATATATCTGGATGATAAAGACATAGTAAGACACCGATTAGTTAAAAAAGTAATTGATGCCTATAAAATGATTGAGAATAATGATTAAAACAAAAGGAGGCTGTATAAAAAGCCTCCTTTTTTAATTTTTTTATTAATCTTGAAAAATAGCACTCCAAGTTTTGAATTCTATATCAGAAAGTTTGTGCTGATTTAAGCTTTCAATAAAAGCCTGATAAGCGATATTGAACAACGATTTTAGTTTGCAATTGTGTGATTGAAAAATACAAGGCTTTGAATCACAATTGACGATAGGTGTATCGTCTTGTTCTAATAGGTGAATTAAATCGCCTAAGCAAATTTCTTTTGCTCTCTCCGAAATCATTATTCCGCCATTCTTTCCTCTTTTGGTTAGAATTAATTGGTTTGCCGATAAGAATTGAACCACTTTAATAAGATGATTACGCGAAATTTTAAAAGTATTTGCTAAATCATTTAAAGAACTTTGGGGAGTATCATTTTTTTGATTTAAATACATCAAAACGCGCATACTAAAATCGGTAAAGTGATTTAATTTCATATTAAAATTTGCTAATTAAGGCTTAATAATTGGGGACCAAATTCTTCGTAAAGTATATTTTCTCTGTTTACACCAAGTGCGACCAAAGATTGATATTGAACTTTTATAAAAATAGCCGGTCCGCAAATATAATATTTTGCATCCTCAATAAGAATTTCTTCTTTTATTTGATGCAAATCGATTCTTCCTTCGATAGCATTTGTTTCTGATTCGGGTAAAGTTTCATAAAAGACGAAAGAAGTTAACCACTCATTTTCGTTGTTTAATTCTTCGATAGTATCTTTGAACGCATGAACATTTTCATTGCGACAGCTGTGAATCCAAACTGTTCGATTTTTTTGAAGTGAATTTTTATTGGTTTCTACCATACTCATCATAGGAGTAAGTCCAACGCCTCCACTAACTAATACCAAAGGATTTTTTGATTTTGGATCTGCAAAAAACACCCCCGCTGGTGCGCTAACTTCAATTACATCACCTTCCTTCTTGTTATGTAATGCATTGGAAACAATACCATCAGGAGTTGTATTTTGACTGATTTCTTTTTTTACCGAAATTCTATAATATTCAGTGTTAGAATAAGAGGACAGGCTATATTGTCTAGGCTGTTTATGACCTAATTCAGGAATAAAAGTACTTACAGATATATATTGACCCGGATAGAAATCAGCAATTTCTTTATTGTCTTCCGGCCTAAGGTAAAATGAATTAATTTCGTCGCTTTCTTTTACAATTTTGGAGATTATGAAGGTTCTCCAGCCTTTCCAGCCTCCTTTTTTATTAATTGTTTTTTGATACATTTCAGCTTCAATACTGATCATTATTTGAGCCAATTCATTGTAAGCACAAGTCCAAGCTGCAATCAATTCTACTGTTGCGAGATCACCTAATACTTCTTTTATAGATCCGATTAAATGGTGTCCAACAATATCATATTACTCTGGTTGAATATTTAAACTCACATGTTTATTTCCAATTAATTTTAATGTATTGATCAAAACAGTAGGATTTTCTATGTTTTCAGCATAAGCAAGAACAGCTCCGCTCAAAGCATTTTGTTGTTTACCACTAGCTTGATTTGACATGTTAAAAATGTTTTTTAACTCTGGATTATTGGACAGCATTCTTTGATAAAAATAGGTTATCAAATCATTTCCATTTGTTCTTAAAATTGGCACAGTTGCTTTTATTAATTCTTTTTGACTTGCATTCATGACTTTATTTTACTTTAATTTTTACAAAGATAGCAATCATTTTCACATTGTTGTATTTTAAATGCAACAATATGTTTTAAATGTATTTTTTAAAATATCGTCATGAAAGGTTAACCTAAACTTTTTATAAATTTTTGCGTTTCTCTCTAAAATTGAATAAATTTGGAAATATTAAAAATGACAGTGAAAAACGAAAGATGCTACAAGAAAAAATAAAAGTCGTAATAAGCGATTTAGACGGAACGTTACTTAATTCAGATCACAAAATATCCCAATACACCAAAACCGTATTTCAAGAACTCCACAATCAAAATTACCTAATAATAATTGCAACTGGTCGTCATCACTTAGATGCAATGCCGATTGTAGCAGGATTGAATGTGCCTCTTTATCTGGTTACCTCAAATGGAGCTCGGATACATTCCCCTGAGAAAGAACTGCTTTTCTCTTTTAATATGGAAAGTGAGGCTGTTAAATCCGTCTTGTCTTTAGATATTGATCCTGAAATTACAACTGTATTATTCAGAGAAAATGTGTGGCAAACGAACAAGCACAATGAAAAATTAAATGAGTTTCAACCAGAAGTAAATTATCATCCAGAACTCGTCGATTTTGAAAACGTAGAAGATTTGAGTGCTATAAAAGTATTTTTCACGCACGATCGACATTCAAAATTAATAGAGTTAAGAGATCGAATTTTAGAGAATCATACCGGACTTTTTAGCCATGCTTTTAGTCTTCCGCTTTGTTTAGAATTTATGGACAAATCTGTAGATAAAAGTGTTGCCATTGCAAAAATTTTGGAACTAGAAAATTTTGTTTTTCAGCAAGCATTATCTTTTGGTGACGGTTACAATGATGAAAACATGCTTAATTCTTCCGGTAAAGGCGTAGTAATGGGGAATGCACCTGATAGTTTGAAAAATAAACTTTCTCATTTGGAAGTCATCATGACTAATGATAATGAAGGAGTTGCAAAATATATTGCGCAACTGCTATTAAATAATTAATTTTTTTAACTAACCATATTTTCCGATTTACACAAAAAACTAAAACCAAAATGAACAAAAAAATAATCCTTGTTATCTGTATTTTGTTTTCCATAACAATTCATAGTCAAACGCTAAAACTGGAAGAAATTATGAAAGGCAACGCTTTCATAGGTGCGCAACCAGAAAATGAAAGATGGTCTTTAGATGGACAGAAAGTTTATTTTGATTGGAATCCAAACAATGAATTGGGCACAAGTACTTATTTTTGGAAAAATGGGTTATCAAAACCAGAATTAGCATCTCCAAATGAAGCTGCTTTTTCAAAACTAGATTTAAAAAAAACAACTAATCCAGATTTATATTATTACATCGATAAAGGAAGATTATTTTCTTATTCCTTAAAAAATAAAAACTCAAAAAAATTATACCAACAAAGCAGTCCGATTGCTAATTTGCAAATGGGTTCTCTACCAGGAGTGCTTTATTTCAGACAAAATGAAAATCTTTTTCAGTTCAATACCAATGAAGGATCTGTCATTCAAATCACGAACTTTCGTAAAGGAAAATCGGATGAGAAAGCTACGGAAAAAGAGTCTTTTTTGAAAAGCCAACAAGAGGAATTATTCCAATTTATTAAAGATCAGGAAGCACTGAAAAAATGGAATTTGGCAAAAGCAAAAACCACAAAATCTGATTTTCCAAAGCCTTATTATTATGGAAAAAATACCTTTGGAAGCTTAAAAGTGGATCCAAAAGGAAACTTCGCCACCTTCAGATTAATAGAAGATTTAGAACGTAAAAATGAAAAAATGGAACTTTTCATAACTGCTGATGGCTACAATCAAATTGAAGATACCAAGGAGAAAGTTTCTTTAGATAATTTGTTGCCAACCAAATTTGGAGTGTATGATATTGCCAAAGATTCTGTTTATTTCGTAAATTTTTCAACATTAAGCCACATTCAGGATGTTCCTAAATATTTTGAACTGTATGAAAAATCAAAAACGACAGAAAAAAAGAATAAACTAATTGTAGTTCAGGAACCTATTTACAATGAAAATGGCTCTTACGCTATTACCGAAATAAGAAGTCAGGATAACAAAGACCGATGGATTGTCAGTTTGAATTTAGAGCAAGGAACTTTTCAGGAATTAGACCATCAACATGATGAAGCTTGGATTGGCGGACCCGGAATTCCGTCTAATTCATATGGAAGGGGAACACTGGGGTTTTTGGGAGACAATGAAACTATTTATTTTCAATCGGAAGAAACCGGTTATTCTCATTTATATTCCTATAACCTGAAGTCAAAAAAGAAAACACAGTTAACCAAAGGAAATTGGGAAGTGCGCAACGTGAGTTTGTCAAAAGATAAAAACTCTTTTTATTTGACCACGACGACTACGCATCCAGGAAACAGAAATTTCTATAAATTAGAAGTTAGAAATCCGGTTTTAAAACCAATTTTAACCAAAGATGGTGCTCATGAAGTAAGTTTGTCTCCAGACGAAAAAACTTTATTGGTTCGTTACTCGTATAAAAATAAACCTTGGGAATTGTATGTAGCGCCAAATAAAAAGAATACCAACTTAAATCAGATAACGTTTTCCACATCGAAAAATTTTAAAGGATATTCTTGGCGTGAACCGGAAGTAATTACTTTCAAAGCTCAGGATGGAACTCTCGTAAATGCCAGATTGTACAAACCGCAAACTGCCAACGCGAATAAAGCCGCTATCTTGTTTGTTCATGGTGCCGGTTATTTGCAAAACGCGCACAACTATTGGAGTACGTACCACAGAGAATACATGTTTCATAATTTATTGGTCGATTTAGGCTATACCGTTTTAGATATTGATTATCGAGGCAGTGATGGATATGGGCGTGATTTTAGAACAGGAATTTACCGTTTTATGGGCGGAAAAGATTTAACAGATCAAATTGACGGTAAGAAATATTTGGTCGAAAATTACGGAATCGACGCGTCAAGAGTTGGGATTTATGGCGGTTCTTACGGCGGTTTTATCACGTTGATGGGAATGTTAACTACTCCAAAAGAGTTTGCTTCGGGTGCTGCATTGCGTTCCGTAACTGATTGGGCACATTACAATCATGGCTACACCGGAAACATTCTTAATTTCCCAGAAACGGATCCAGATGCTTACAAGAAAAGTTCACCAATCTATTTCGCTAATAATTTAGAAGGAGATTTATTGATGCTTCACGGAATGGTAGATGACAATGTTGAATATAAAGATATTGTTCGGTTGTCTCAGCGTTTTATAGAATTAGGGAAGAAAAAATGGAGCTTATCTAGTTTTCCCGTTGAAGCTCATGGTTTTAAAGAAACCTATTCCTGGGTTGATGAATACAGCCGAATCTTAAATTTATTCAACAATACATTGCTTAAAAAATAGTTTTAGACATGAAAATAAATGAAAGAGTTCCGTTCTTTTCTTTGCGTAACTCTGTGAAATAGTTATAAATTTGCAAGAACAAAAATAAACACATACACACAACTAGTATAATGAGCAACACCATCACAACTACTGATTTTAATTTTCCAAACCAAAAATCTGTTTACCGCGGTAAAGTAAGAGAAGTGTACAATATCAATGATGAACTTTTGGTTATGGTAGCAACTGACAGGCTTTCAGCTTTTGATGTCGTTTTGCCAAAAGGAGTTCCATATAAAGGTCAAATTCTAAATCAAATTGCTACTAAATTCATGGAATTGACGGAGGATATTGTTCCAAACTGGTTAATTGCAACTCCTGATCCTAATGTTGCTGTGGGCCATTTATGTGTGCCTTTCAAAGTGGAAATGGTAATCCGCGGCTATCTTTCGGGTCATGCTGCCAGAGAATATGCTACTGGTGAAAGAGAAATTTGCGGCGTAACAATGCCCGATTACTTGAAAGAAAATGATAAATTCCCAGAACCTATCATTACGCCGACGACCAAAGCGGATAACGGAGAACATGACGCTGATATTTCTCGTGAGAATATTTTATCAAAAGGAATTGTTTCTGAAGCAGATTATGTGGTTTTAGAGAAATTCACAAGAGATTTATTCGAAAGAGGAACTGAAATTGCAGCCAGTCGTGGTTTGATTTTGGTTGACACCAAATATGAATTTGGAAAAACCAAAGAAGGGGTAATTGTCTTGATTGACGAAATTCACACACCAGATTCTTCTCGTTATTTTTACGCCGAAGGATATCAGGAACGTCAAAACAAAGGTGAGGAGCAAAAACAATTATCAAAAGAGTTTGTTCGTCGTTGGTTAATCGAAAATGGTTTTCAAGGATTAGAAGGACAACAAATACCTGATATGACTGACGAATACATTGAAACTGTTTCTGAAAGATACATCGAATTATTTGAAAATATATTAGGGGAGAAATTTGTAAAAGCTGACATCAGTAACATAGACGAAAGAATCGAGAAAAATGTTTTAGAATATCTAGCCAATAGATAATTAATTTACAAAAGGTAGAATACAAAACCGCAATTTTGAATTGCGGTTTTTTTATTTTTTTACTACTGATTCATAACAAGTAATCCATTCTTGAACCGACATTTTTTGGACGAGTTCTGCAATTAATTCAAACGGAATTTGGTCCATCTTCTTAAATCGGATGCAACTTTTTCCCATGTCTAATTTTTGGGCGCTATGTTTTGGATATTCCTTTATTAACCACTTCAGTAATTCCGGATTGGCATAAATCCCCATGTGATAAATCGCGATGAAATTTTTCTGTGATGCAATATTAATAAAAGGTAACGGTAGTTTTGGGTCACAATGATAGCCACTAGGATAAATAGAATGTGGCACTACATAACCAATCATGCCGTATGACATTTGTTCAACAAAACCGTTTGGAATATTTTCTAAAATATTTTCTCGAAGTTTAGCAAAAGAATCCTTTTTCTCTGCGGAGATTTCTTCTAAATAGACGTCGATTGATGTGGAGGTTGATTGCATTTTTAAGCATTGTTTGAGTAAAGTTAACAAAAAAACCGCAATTCATAATTTTGAATTGCGGTTTTTTAGCCCCGATAAAAGTGGAAATACTTTCTAGTCCTGAACTTGTTTCAGGATCCTGAAACAAGTTCAGGACTAGAAAGATTAAAACGGATAGCGGGATTAGCTCCTAAAACTATTTAAAATAAGAGAATGTTTCTTCGTTTTCCAACTTCAATAAGGTTTCATAAATTAATTTAATCACATTTTCAACATCGTCACGATGCACCATTTCAACCGTGGTATGCATGTAACGTAACGGCAACGATATCAAAGCCGAGGCAACGCCACCATTACTGTATGCAAAAGCATCGGTATCGGTACCGGTAACGCGTGAAGAAGCCAATCGCTGGAATGGAATTTCTTTAGCCATAGCAGTTTCTAAAATTAATTCTCTCAAATTATTTTGAACCGCGGGCGCATACGTAACCACTGGGCCTTTACCAATTTTGGTTTCCCCTTCAATTTTCTTGTCGATCATTGGAGTAGTGGAGTCATGGCATACATCAGTGACAATTGCTACATTGGGTTTGATGGTTTTAGTAATCATTTCAGCACCACGAAGTCCCACTTCCTCCTGCACCGAATTGGTAATATACAATCCAAAAGGAAGTTTTATTTTGTTTTCGTGCAACAAACGAGCTACTTCGGCAATCATAAATCCACCCATACGATTATCAATGGCGCGGCAAACAAATTTATTTTCGTTCAAAATCATGAATTCATCAGGATATGTAATTACACAACCAACATGAACACCCATTTTATCAACCTGTTCTTTGGTTTCACAACCAATGTCAATGAATAGATTGTCAACTTTTGCTACTTCTTCTTTGTCTCTCATTCGTGTATGAATGGCGGGCCAACCAAAAACACCTTTTACAATTCCTGCTTTAGTATGAATATTGACACGTTTTGAAGGGGCAATTTGATGATCTGAACCGCCATTTCTAATCACATAGATTAATCCGTCATCCGTAATGTAATTTACGTACCATGAAATTTCGTCAGCATGACCTTCAATTACTACTTTATAAGGTGCATCTGGATTTATAATCCCTACCGCTGTACCGTAAGTATCCGTTATAAAAGTATCAACGTAAGGTTTCAAATAATCCATCCATAATTTCTGTCCACCACTTTCATATCCTGTAGGCGAGGCATTATTAAGATAATTTTCTAAAAACTCAAGTGATGACTTGTTTAATATTGATTTTGTGCTCATAAAATTATTTTTTCGCTAAATTATAAAAATGGCATCACAGTTGTGTATATAATGTATAATTTTGGTAATTAAATTTTCCTATATGAAGCTAATTAAATTTTTGTTATTTCTTTTATTTACCACGATGTATGTTAACGCACAGGTAATCCCACAGGATACTATAAAGATGGGGTATGAGTTAGAAGATGACGAATCGATTCTTAATGACACCATTCAATTACCAGAAATATTAATATACAAGGGAAAAACGGATCCCGAAGCAAGAAAGCAATTTTTATTACTTCAAAGTCGGGTATATAAAACTTATCCTTATGCAAAACTAGCTTCGGAGCGATTGACCATTCTTAATAAAGGAATGGCAAATCTCAAAACAAATAAAGAGAAAAAAAGATACTTTAAAATAGTAGAAAGTTATTTGAGTGATGAGTTCGAAGCCAAGCTCAAAAAGCTTTCCCGCAAACAAGGTCAAATATTAGTTAAATTGATTCATCGTCAAACTGGCACCACAACTTTTGAATTGGTTAAAAACCTCAAAAGTGGCTGGAAAGCATTTTGGTCCAATACGGCAGCCAGTATGTTTGACATAAATTTAAAAACAAAGTACGCGCCTTTCGATGTTAACGAAGACTATCTGATAGAAACTATATTAGCTCGAGCATTTGATTCCGGAAGATTGCAAAATCAAAATATGGCAAAACCAGTTGATTATGAAAATCTCAATGATGCTTGGGAGTCTAAAGCTGAAAATCTTAAAAAGTAATTTTCATTTGTGCGTTCCACCTTATATAAAGAGAGGCAATTATCTTAACGGGTAATTGCCTCTTTTTATATAAACGGTCGGGCTATTCGCTTCAAGTCCTCGTCTCGCCAAAAAAAGGCGAGACTGTGGGCTTTCCGCTGCTATCCCTAACGCGAACCTAGGTTATCTATAGCTTTTTGTTGTTTTTACGAGATATTATGTTACCTTATATATAAGAGTGAAAAAGTAATAGCACAATTTATTTCTATATAATGTATGGGACAAAACCATTAGTTAGTTTAATCATGTTTTTGAATAATGGCACAGAAGTAATATCTGAAGAAGCAAAGCGTAGTCATAAATAGGGAAAAAGGCAATAATGCGTGAATTCATCAAGATTGTATAAATAGGAATGGATAGTAAAAAGCGATCTGTCCGTAATGAAATTGGCTATTTTGAATTACAAATGGTTTTATTTGGTGTTTGATTGTAGATTTGTTTAAAAAACTTGTTCTTTCAAAAAACATGATATCAGTTAGTTAAAGATAAAGTTAAGAAAAGGTCAAAAAAAAGTGTTTAA
>NZ_JAFCVD010000015.1:0-52497 GCF_049896865.1 Flavobacterium sp. DSP2-3-1
AAAATAGGCCTCACTTAAGTTGTCAAATGTTAACGCCAAATCAGACGCATTTACAACAAGTAATCAAATCAAAAAAATGGAAGAAAAAAACCTCGAAAGTTTTTACTTCAGAGGTTAATCATTAATGTAATTTTAAAATCTAGTTCGTGTCAACTTTTTTCAGGACTAGACACCTTTATTCGTATTACCTGTTAGGATTAAGCTTACTGTTTTTATATCCGTAAAAAAAGTAAAACACCAATCCGATTAGCAACCAGACACCAAACCATTTCCAATTAGAAACCGCCATTCCAGTAAGTAAATAACAGCATGAAATTAATCCCAATAACGGAATTAAAGAAAGGTTTTTGAGGAATGACAAAATTGCCATCACGATACACAAAATAAAGAAAATGATCATCGTGCTATTTGTTGCCATTTTATCTGCAGAGAAATCGAAAGTATCCACAAAGAATGTCGGAAATAAATATCGAATTAAAAATGCGGCAGCCACAACCATTAGAGGAAAAATAAACTTGGAGTTTATATATGGAATTTTGAATTTACCATTGGTCTTACGCTCCGCAATTTCAGCTTCACTTTGAGGAGATAACATTAAAACTCCGCCACAAACCAACACAAAAGCAAATAAAGTCCCAATACTTGTAAAGTCCAATACGAAGTTTTCATCGGTGAAAAAAATTGGAATTCCAACCACTAAACCCGTTACAATAGTTGCAAACCCCGGTGTTTTATATTTTGGATGAATTTCTGAAAATTTCTTTGGCATCAGTCCATCACGGCTCATTGTCATCCAGATACGTGGTTGTCCCATTTGAAAAACCAACATTACGCTGGTCATAGCCACCACGGCCGCAATGGAAACAATAAATAACATCCATTTTACGCCTTTTAAAGCAAATATTTCAGCTAACGGATCGCTAACGCCCAACAAAGTGTAGGACACCATCCCTGTAATTACCAACGCTAAAATAATATAGACAACAGTACAAACCAGTAAGGAATAAATCATTCCGCGAGGCAAATCACGTTGCGGATTTTTACTTTCTTCTGCTAATGTTGAAACGGCATCAAACCCAATATAAGCAAAGAAAACTGCCGAAACACCACCCATAACTCCTTTAAAACCATTTGGCATAAACGGAGTCCAATTGTCAATATCTACATAAAAAGCGCCAACAATAATGACCAAAACTATTATCACCAATTTAATCATTACCATGACATTGCTGATATTTCTGGACTCTTTTGTGCCTCTGTAAACTAAATAAGTGATCAATAAATTGATTACAACGGCTGGCATATCAAAAATTATTCGCAAGTTGCCCAGCATCGGTGCAGTTTGCCAAGCATTAAATCCTTCTCCGGCTTTATTTTCTAAAAAGGCAGAATGTGCCGATTGATAATTTATCGTGAGCCATTGTGGCAAATGAATTTGAAAAGTTTCCAACAAATTCGTAAAATAACCACTCCAAGAGAAAGCTATATAAATGTTCCCGATAGAATATTCCATTATCAACGCCCATCCGATGATCCATGCAAATAATTCCCCAAAAGAGACATACGCGTAAGTGTAAGCACTTCCAGAAACTGGCACACGTGAAGCAAATTCGGCGTAGCACATCGCGGTAAATCCGCAGGCAATAGCACAAATAACATAAAGTATTACTACTCCGGGACCTCCCGAAAAACAGGCATTTCCTATAGCGCTAAAAGTTCCGCCACCAATGATGGCTGCAATCCCAAAAAAAGTAAGATCCCTAACTGTCAATACCTTATGGAGTTCGGTGTGATCTCCATCACCGCCTTGTTGTACTATTGTTGTTGTTGATTTTCTTCTAAATAAACTTGAAAATGCCATATCTAAATTTTATCATTAAAAAATTAATCTATTTTTACGCCTTTTTACTTGCAGTTTGCAATAATATCTATTTTTGTTCGGATATAATAATATAAAAGAATTTTATTATTTTTATTTTTAAAAAAGTCTTCCAATATTTTTGGAAAACGAAAGCCAGTCACAATTTATCTGTCTTTTAAAAAATAGTTTCTACTTCAAACAGCTCCTTAAAATTGTGACCGGATGCAATGCTTTTCTGGTAGTTCCGTCAAAAATCTGGTGGCGACAACTGGTTCCCGCTGCAGCAATGACCGCTGTCGCATCAGTGGCTCTAATTTTTGGAAACAACGTATCTTCTCCCATTTGCATGCTGATTTCATAATGTTCTTTTTCGTATCCAAAAGAACCTGCCATGCCACAACAACCCGAATTATAAATGGTAACCGAACTGTTTTTGGGCACATTCAACATCGCAAAAGTCGCTTCCATCGTACTCAATGACTTTTGGTGACAATGTCCGTGAATTTTTATTGTTTTCGCCTCCTCGGAAAATTGTTGTGTATGAATTTTTCCTTTTGTAATCTCATTTTTGAAAAATTCTTCAATTGTAAATACATTTTTGGCTAATTTTTCCGCACTTTCTTTATCATCGGCCAATCGAATGTATTCGTCTCTAAATGTCAATATCGCTGAAGGTTCGATTCCTATCAAAGGTAAATCTGCAGTAATATAATCCGAAAAAACGGCAACATTTATATTCGCAATTGCTTTTGCTTCTTCGAGAAAACCTTTAGAAATAAAAGCTCTTCCGCTTTCTTCGTGATCCACCAGAATCACCTCATATCCTAATGTTGTCAATAACTCGTACACATCGATTCCAACTGAAACATCATAATAATTAGTGAATTCATCACAAAACAAACATACTTTTCCGTTTTCAAAAGAATCACTTGGTGCTTGATTCCAATTTTTTTCATACCATTTTCGAAATGTCTTTGGAGCCAAAAGCGGCACTTCTCTTTTGGCAGCAATCCCCATACTTTTTTTTACAAAGGGCAAGTTCACCATGAAATTCGTGAATTTTGGAGTGATACTTCCCAGGCCATTCAGTTTCGCATTAAAAGCAAACACTTTATTGCGCCATGAAAATCCATTTGATTTTTGGTATTGGTACAAAAACTCCGATTTTAACGCTGCCACATCCACATTACTAGGACATTCGCTGGCACAGGCTTTGCAACTCACACACAATTCAAATACTTTATATAATTCTTCATGGTCGAATTTATTGTCTTTTTCGGAATGTGTCAAATATTCTCGCAGCGCATTGGCTCTGGCGCGCGTCGTATCTTTTTCATTTCGGGTTGCGCGGTAACTGGGACATAAAGTCCCGCCCGCCGAAGGTAATTTTCTACAGTCACCCGAACCATTGCATTTTTCCGCTGCCCGTAAAATTCCCATACTATCCGAAAAATCCTGAATTGTTTGTATTTCCGGTTCCACTCTGCCCGCTTCCACCCGAAGATTTTCATCCATTTTGAACGCATTTACGATTTTCCCAACGTTCAGGATACTGTTAGGATCAAAAGCATGTTTGATTCTTTTCATCAATTCATAATTCTTGTCTCCAATCATAAAAGGCAAAAACTCGCCACGAACAATCCCGTCGCCATGTTCCCCACTCAAAGATCCTCTATATTTTTTCACCAAAATGGCTACTTCAGTTGCGATATTTCTAAATTGATGCAGCCCTTCTTTTGTTTTCAAATTCAAAACCGGTCGCAAGTGAATTTCTCCGGCCCCGGCATGTGCATAATATATGGCACTCTGACCGTGACGCTCCATCATTGCCGTGAATTCGGCAATGTAATTAGGTAAATCACTCAACTCAACTGCTGTATCTTCAATAGAATCAGCCGCTTTATTATCGCCTACAATACTTCCTAAAAGTCCAAGACCTGCTTTGCGCAACTCATTTATTTTATCAATATCAACACCATAAATTTTTGGTAAAGCATACCCGAAATTGTTTCTTTCTAAATCAGTAATTAAATCATTAGCTTGTCTTTCGGCATCTTCCATACTGTGATGCGACGCCACTTCGAGCATGATAACCGCTTTTGGTTCGCCTTGAATAAAAAATCGGTTTTTCGCTTGTTCTCTGTTGGTTTTGGTACAGTTTAATATCGTATCATCCATCATTTCACAAGTATACAAATGATGTTTCATAGCAGTAACCACAGCTTCCAAACTTTCCTGAATGCTATGAAAATGAGCCACTACCATTACATTATTCGTTGGTGGCAGCTCGTCCACTTTTAACGTTATTTCGGTGGTAAAAGCAAGCGTTCCCTCGCTTCCGCAAAGGAGTTTCCCTAAATTTATTGTTTTTTCTGTTCCTCCAAAAAGTTCCGATTTTAATAATAAATCAATCGCATATCCGGTATTTCTTCGGTGAATTTCAGGTTTCGGAAATTCCTTTACAATCTCTTTTTGGTTTTCGCTATTCGAAAGTTCCTCATAAATGGTCTTGTAAATAGAACTTTCAAGCGTGTTCCCTTTTGTCTTTTCAATGAATTCAACAGAAGTCATTTCTTTAAATACTGCCGAACTTCCATCACTCAAAACTGCTTTAATCTCCACTATTTTATCGCGGGTAACTCCGTACCGAATCGATGTAGTTCCCGATGAATTATTGCCTACCATTCCGCCTATCATACAACGATTTGAAGTAGAAGTATTGGGACCAAAAAACAACCCGTGTTCTTTTAAGTACAAATTCAGTTCATCCCGAATCACTCCCGGCTGAACGGTAACCGTTTTTTGTACGTAATCAAAAGCGACAATCTTAGTGAAATGTTTCGAAACATC
The DNA here is from genome assembly GCF_049896865.1 of Flavobacterium sp. DSP2-3-1. Taxonomy (NCBI): domain Bacteria; kingdom Pseudomonadati; phylum Bacteroidota; class Flavobacteriia; order Flavobacteriales; family Flavobacteriaceae; genus Flavobacterium; species Flavobacterium sp. DSP2-3-1. The sequence continues at coordinate 4,712 of NZ_JAFCVD010000015.1, forward strand.
TACAATTATTCCATTCCCTACCGTTTGTCCAGCTAAGGAAGTTCCGGCAGTTCTGGGCGTAATTGAAATTTTATTTTTTGCTGCAAATCGAATAATTTTTACAATATCTTCCTCTAATTTTGGAATCGCTACAGCAACTGGCATAATTCGATACGCGGAAGCATCCGTGGCATATAATGTTTTATGGAGATCATCATTAAAAAGTGTTCCTTCTAATGACTGAGATAATTCTTGTAATTGAGGCGTGATTAACATTTAGTGGAGTAAATTGCTATTATTTTCACAAATATAAATATATAGCAGTTTATACCTTAAAAACAACTAAGAAAAATTCAAATCCTTTTGTTATTTACCGGAAAGTTTTCTTAAATCTCATTTTAAAAAAATTGGCAAAGAAATTGCGCTGCTAAAATAAGTCAAATTTTAAAACCATTTTAACTGGTAAATTTCACTAAAAAAACTATTTTTGAACACTATTTAAACGATACTCCGATGAAAAATTTCAAGCACACCCTTTTGCTTATTACGTTCCTTTTACTTTCTTTTTGGAATGGTAACGCACAAGCATTGGCTACAAATCCAAAAAATGAATTTAGAGCCGTTTGGATTGCTACCGTGGTAAATATTGACTGGCCAAAAATGAGCACTGATAATGTTGCCAAACAAAAAGCGGATTATATTGAGATTTTAGACACCTACAAAAAATTAAATTATAATGCTGTTATTGTTCAGATTCGAAGTGTTGGTGACGCTTTTTATCCAACAGAATTAGCTCCGTGGTCACGTTTTTTGACTGGTAAAGAAGGACAAGCTCCAAAACCATATTTTGATACATTAGCCTGGATGATTGCTGAAACTCACGCCAGAGGTTTTGAATTTCATGCTTGGATGAATCCATACAGAGCTACAATGGATTACAACACGTCGCTTTTGAGTCCGCAACATGATTTTTTCAAGCATCCAGATTGGATGATTAAATATGGTGGAAAATATTATTACAATCCGGCATTACCCGAAGTTCAAAACCACTTGACGGCAATCGTAGAAGAGGTAGTGGAAAAATATGATATTGATGCGATACATTTTGATGATTATTTTTATCCGTACAGAATAAAAGGAGAACTATTTGATGATACCGATTCTTTCAAAAAATACGGTAATGGACTAAGTATCGAAGATTGGAGACGTTCGAATGTGAATAATTTTGTACGATGTGTTTCCCTTTCGATAAAAAACATCAAACCGTGGGTGCAACTTGGCATCAGCCCATTTGGAGTTTGGAGAAATAAATCAGTAGATCCCAGAGGTTCTGAAACCGAGGCGGGACAAACGAATTACGATGATTTATTCGCTGATCCTTTAGCGTGGATGGAAAATAAATGGATTGACTACCTTGTGCCACAATTATATTGGAGCATGGATCACCCAAAAGCTTCCTATTCAAAACTATTGCGTTGGTGGTCTGAAAACTCAACGAATACAGCAATTTACATTGGAAATGGAACGTATAAAATCAACACTGATTCTGATAAAAGATGGAATAATCCAAATGAAATACCAAATCAAATTGACATTACCAGATCCTACAAAAACATTCAGGGAAATGCTTTTTTTAGTGCCAAATCATTCTTGAACAGAAATCAAAATGTGACCAAGTTACTAACAGAAAACCAGTACAAATATGCTGCCCTTCCAACTGTAGTGCCCGGTTCCATTAAAAAAATGGCGATCGTGCCTACAGCGAATAACATTTTGATAGACCCAATTGCGTCACGATTTAATGTTACTTATCCTTTGTACAGTAAAGTGCGTTACGTAATGGTTTATGGAGCCAAATTCAATTCAAAAATTGATATTAACGATCCAAGTCAAATTATTGATAAAATAGCATTTAAAGATGATAATAATACGGTTGAAGTTGTGATTCCATCTTATAAATTAGACAAAAATACAACCTGCGCAATTACATTCATTGATTTTTATGGTAATGAAAGTGAAGCAACTTTAGTGAACTTTACGCTGTAAAATTGAATCGAATATAACACGCTATAAATGAAAACAGACAACAGACCTTGGTATTGGATTCCCGTTTTAAACTTTGCTTCCGGATTGCCTTATGCCATCATTATTTCGGTATCGGTGATCATGTATAAAAACCTCGGAATCAATAATGAAGATATTGGGATTTATACCAGTTTACTTTATTTACCGTGGGTAATTAAACCGTTGTGGAGCCCATTTATTGATCTTTATTCGACAAAAAGAAAATGGTTTTTAACCATGCAATTGCTCATTTCTATCGCTTTTTTAGTGGTGGGTTTGACGATACCTTTAAGTAATTTTTTCGTTATTAGTTTAGCCGTATTTTGGGTTGCTGCATTTGCTTCCGCTTCTAATGATGTAGCAAGCGATGGATTTTATATGTTGGCTTTAGAAAAAGAACAGCAATCCTTTTTTCTTGGAATCAGGAGTACTTTTTATAGACTTTCCATGCTTACTGGCAATGGATTAATAGTGTTTATTGCGGGTTATTTAGAACAAGAATATGGTGATAAGCAAAAAGCATGGTCCTACACGATGGTAATTGTCGGTATCATTATGACCGTAATTACCATTTATAATTATTTTTCGACTCCAAAAATTGAAGCAAAAATCTTAGCAACAAAAGCGGAATCGGTTCCTAATAAAAGTTTTGCTGCTGTTTTCGCTACTTTTTTTCAAAAGAAACAAATTGGTTTAGTTTTAGCTTTCATTTTATTGTTTAGATTAGGAGAATCGCAATTATTAAAAATGTTGACTCCTTTTCTTATCGATCCGATAACTGCAGGTGGAATGGGATTAACCACTCAGGATGTTGGTATAATTTATGGCACTTTCGGGGTTATTGCACTAACTGTTGGAGGTATTCTGGGCGGTATAGTCATATCTAGAGATGGATTAGGAAAATGGATGCTACCCATGATTTTAGCTATGCACTTACCCATAATAGGGTTTATATTACTCTCCCATTTTCATCCGGGTTCCGTTATCTATGTTTATTTGACGATAATTGCGGAACAATTTGGTTATGGATTTGGTTTTGCGGCTTTCATGATGTATTTAATTTATGTGGCTGATGGCGAATCAAAAACGTCCCACTACTCTATCGCAACTGGATTTATGGCTTTAGGAATGATGCTTCCGGGAATGTTGAGTGGTTATATCCAAGAATATCTGGGCTATGGAAATTTCTTTATTTGGGTATTTTTGGCAACCATTCCAGGATTAATTTTATCCCGATTTTTGATTTTTCCAGCCGATTTTGGAAAGAAAACCGAATAATTTAATAGCACACGGATAAGACGGATTTACTGTGTAAAGTCAACAATAAAAACCGTTTTTAAAAATCCGTTTTTCTCTGCGTTTTCTAAAACAGAATTCGTTTTATATGCGTAACAAAAAAGTATAAAATAGTAACGAATGACATTAGAACAAAAAATAGGGCAGTTTTTTTTTCCTGCCGTTTTCATTAATGATACTGAAGAAAACATTCAAGCTACCGAACAATTAATAAGGCATTACAACATCGGAGGGTTGACTTTTTTTCACAGCCGAGCCAGTGCAGCGACGAATTATGAATCTAAGAAAAAAGTAGTTTTAAATGATGATAGTTTTCAACGTTTAAAGGAACTTATTAAAAGGTATCAAAGTTGTGCTACGACTCCGTTATTAATGAGTATCGATGCCGAATGGGGTTTAGCCATGCGCGTCGAAAAAACACCACAATATCCGTATGCTATAACACTTGGCGCTTTACCTATTAATGAAAAAAATTTGGTTTACGAAGTTGGTAAACAAATAGGCTTAGACTTAAAATTTGTTGGGATTCATTATAATTTAGCGCCTTTGGCCGACATCAATAATAATCCTAATAATCCTGTAATAGGGTACCGTTCTTTTGGTCAAAACAAAGAAAAAGTAGCTGATTTTTCGCTGGAATATCTTAGAGGAATGAATGATGTCGGGATTTTAGGTTGTTTTAAACATTTTCCCGGACACGGAAATACGAATATTGATTCGCACTTAGGATTACCCGTTTTAAAAGAAACTTTGGAAGAATTATTAGCCAATGAATTAGTTCCTTTTATAAAAGGAATTGAGAATAACGTTGATTCGATTATGATTGGCCACTTAGCAGTTCCCGCTTTAAACGATGAAAAAGACACTTCAGCCACGTTATCAAAATCCGTAATTGAAACGCTTTTGCGAAAGCAATTAGGATACGATGGTCTAGTGATTTCGGATGCGTTAAATATGCACAGCGTTTCTAAATTGTACGATAAAAAAGGACAGTTGGAATGGGAAGCTTTCAATGCGGGTAATGATGTGTTGTGCTTCGCAGAAAATGTTGTTGAAGGAATCCAGGAAATCCTTAAAAATGCAAAACCTGAAAGAATTGAAGCTAGTTTTCAACGCATCTGGAAATGCAAACAAAAAGCAGGAATTGTAGATGGAAAACTAAGTTTGCCAAACCTTTCAGCGACTGATTTTGATTTTGAAACCACTTCTAAATTAAATCTGAAAATTGCTCAAAACTGCATTACAAAAATAAAAGACAATCACAATACAGAGACTGTTTTTGACGCAAAAAATAGAGGTGATCTTGCCAAAATTAGCATCTATAAAAATACCGATAATGTATTTTTTCATACCTTAAGTAACGCTTTACCTTCACCTGAATTCAGTTATGAAACTGGAGGTGAATCCATTTTGAATGAATTAGGAAATGATCTAAATAAATTTGACACTCTAATCATTTCTTTATTTGTTCCAAAGGCAAAACCATTAAACAATTTTGATATTGAAGATTCCGTACTTCAATTTTTAGGTAACATGTTTACCGTCAAAAAGTGCATTTTATATGTTTTCGGGAATCCTTATGCGCTGCAAATTATTCCAAATTTGAAAGATGCTTCAGGAATTATTCAAATGTATCAGGATTTTTCAGAATTTCAGGAGACCGCTGCCGAACAACTTTTGAAAAATACTAAATGTAAAGGAACTATTCCTGTAGAGGTTAACTTTCTATAATTATAACCCGTTGGGTGTAATTCAATTTGTTTAATTTTTTTACCACATAGAAACATAGATTTTAAAATTATGTAAGGCGTCTCACTTTTTTAGAGAAAATCATAGCTGTATGAAGCTAAAAATTGGTATGTCCAAATCTTTTTTTCTATGTTTCTATGTGGTTCAATTTTTTTATTTAAGATTAATTCAAATTTTTATTAATTACACCCAACGGGTTAATTATAGGTAAAATCTTTAAAAAATTTTATCATAATAATTCCCTATTTTGAGATAAGTATTTATAATCAAATGCTATTTCAATTTAGTTTTTGTATGACTACATTTGCACCAACAAAAAAACAATTAAAAAGTAAATAAAAATGTCATTAGTAGGTAAAAAATTTCCAAGTATTGCAGTAGACGCTATCTCTGAAATGGGTGATAATTTAAAAATCAACATTTTTGAAGAAGCTGTAAACAACAACAAGAAAGTACTTTTATTTTGGTATCCAAAAGATTTTACATTTGTGTGCCCAACTGAATTACATGCTTTTCAAACCGCTTTACCAGAATTCGAAAAAAGAAATACAATTGTTATAGGTGCATCTTGTGATACTAACGAAGTACATTTTGCATGGTTAAATACTCCAAAAAACAACGGTGGAATTGAGGGTGTAACTTATCCAATTATTGCGGATACCAACAGAAACTTATCAAATATATTAGGAATTCTTGATATTGAAGAAACAGCTTACAGCGAAGAAACTGATTCAATTATTATTCAAGGTTCTAATGTAACGTATAGAGCAACATACCTTATTGATGAAACTGGAAAAATTTTCCACGAAAGCGTAAACGATATGCCATTAGGTCGTAATGTAAATGAATACTTACGTATGGTTGATGCTTACACACACATTCAAGAAAAAGGAGAAGTTTGTCCTGCAAACTGGGAAGCCGGAAAAGAAGCAATGAGCGCAGACCGAATCAGTACTGCTGAATACTTGACTTTAAACTAAATCAATAACACTGTCAATTGTAATACTAAATTTCTATTTAATACAGTAAATATTAGTATTGCAATTGCATTTTGAAATTTAAAAATATGTTAATCGAATTAACCGAAGATACGTTACAGGATTTAATTGCAAAAGACGAAAAAGTAGTGGTTCAATTTTCGGCATCATGGTGCGGAAATTGCAGAATTATGAAGCCTAAATTCAAAAAATTGGCTTCAGAAAATGAAACAATCACTTTTGCTCTTGTTGATGCTGAAAATTTTCCGGAATCCCGAAAATTAGCAAATGTGAGTAATTTGCCAACTTTTGCCACTTTTGTAAATGGTAAACTGGTAAACGAAACACAAACTAATAAACAAGAAGTGCTAATTGAATTAGTAAACGAAATTGTTTAAAAAGATTATCAGATTAAATTTTTAGACTTAATTAGATTTATATACTTCTAAGATTTTAAAAACCTAAAAATCTTTTTTATACTTAAATTCAATTTAGAGTCCCAACAAATCTAAAAATCGAATAAATGTTACAATTTAAAAATCGAAAAAAAAATGAAATTACCTGTTATTAAGCATTTAACGCAGTTTATAGAGGAAAATGATGAAGATTACATCATTGAAACGATAGAAGTTCTGGAAGCTATGACTGAAATTTCATCATTGAAAGATGAAGAATTAGATGTCATTGGTGAATTAATTTCTAATATGTACGGCGCATTAGAAGTAAACAAACTAGTAAAAACCGGAACTGATAAAAAAGAAGCCTTAAACACTTTCATGAAACGTGTTTTGGGTTCCATCGATAAATAAAAGAATTTTTTATTTAATTCTACTAAAACGCATTCCGAAACGGGTGCGTTTTTTTATTCAATAAATCTAAAAGATAACATAATTTTAAAGTTAATGATTTGCGTAAAATGGTAAACTTTAAACCTCTATTTGAGGACAAATTCTTAAATAATTTTCATACTTTTGAACCTCATAAAAAAACAAACATTATGGCTTCAATAACATTAGGAGGAAATCCAATTCATACTTCAGGGGAATTACCAAAAATAGGTACAAAAATCGCTGATTTTAAGTTAGTAAAAACGGACCTTTCTATCGCTTCATTACAAGATTTTGCGGGTAAAAAACTAGTTTTAAATATTTTTCCAAGCGTAGATACCGGAACTTGTGCAGCATCTGTTAGAAAATTCAACGAAAGCGCCAGTACTTTAGAAAATACTACTGTTTTATGTGTTTCAAGAGATTTACCATTTGCACAAAAACGTTTTTGTGGTGCAGAAGGACTTGAAAATGTTGTTAACTTATCTGATTTTTCAGAAGGAAGTTTTGGTAAAGCAAATGGTTTAGAAATGACCGACGGTCCTCTGGCCGGATTACACTCAAGAGTTATTATCGTTGTTAATGAAAACGGAATAATTACACATACGGAACAAGTTGCTGAAATTGCAGATGAACCAAACTACGAAGCTGCGTTAGCGGTACTTTAATCTGAATTTAATGGAATTTCAAAAAGACAATACTTTTTTTTCCGGAAGATTAAAAAGTGTCTCTTATGCTCTAAAGGGAGCTTTAAAACTTATTACGACAGAACACAGCATAATGGTTCAATTTTCTCTTGGAATTTTGGTCAGCATTGCTGGATTTTATTTTGGTATTTCTAAAACAGAATGGCTTTTTCAGACTTTAGCTATTGGTTTAGTGATGAGTATTGAAGGTTTAAATACGGCTGTTGAAAAAATAGCCGATTTTATTCATCCCAATTATCACGAAAGAATTGGCTTCATTAAAGATATTGCTGCGGGAGCGGTATTTTTTGCTGCTTTGACAGCAATAGTAATTGGTTTAATTATATATATCCCTTTCGTTTTTTAGGTATTATTACAAATAAGAATGGCAAAAACAACAAAAACAGCTCCTTTAATAAAAAAAAGCGAAACTAAATCAGCGGTCAAAACACCATTAAAATTAACCAAACAGAATAAAATTGTTTTTGGTTCTTTACTGGTTTTATTTTCCGTTGCATTATTGTTTGCGTTTGTGTCCTTGTTCCTTTATGGACAACAAGATCAAAGTGCTGTTCAACAATTGACGGATCGTTCAGAAACGGTTCAGAACTGGCTTGGAAAATTTGGCGCCTTTTTAGCTGATTTACTGGTTTATAAAGGTTTTGGAATCGCCGCTTTTATATTCGTACGTTTATTTTTCCTTTCAGGAATATATATGATTCTTGGTATTTCTTTAGGAAAACTTAAGAATATTTGGTTTTGGGATTTATTTGTGATCATAATAGTATCCGTTTTATTTGGATTCTTTGCTACTTCGGCGCCTGAATTAGGAGGAACTATTGGATATGAATTGAATTTATTTTTGCAAGATTACATTGGAAAAACAGGGACATTACTGATTTTGCTTTTTGGACTCATTATTTATATCATTTTCAAAATCAAGCTTTCCCCGGAAAGTATTCAGTTGTTTTTTGATACTACCAAAAAAGAAATGAAAGCAGTTTCCATCACCAATCCGCTAAACAACGGAAAAAGCGGTTATAATTTGGAAGAATTTGCAGTTCTTGAAGAGGAAGAAATTGACGACATTCATTTAAAAACAAATGGTTCACAATTCGAAATCAACAAAGAAGCATTAAAACCAACTATTAGTAATTCATCTGATATTAATAGAGATCCTATTGTAAAACCGCTTGCAATGGAAGTAACACCAATAGCAACTCCAGAAGTTATTTCGAATGCTGAGGAATCGTTTATAATAGAAACCGCTCCTGAAGAAGACATTATCGAAGAAAACTTAGCGTCTCGATTAGTAGCTGATTTTGGATTATTCGACCCAACTTTGGATTTATCCAATTATAAATTTCCTACGATTGATTTATTAAAAGAATATTCTACAGGGGGAATTACCATCAATCAGGAAGAATTAGAAGAAAATAAAAACAGAATTGTAGATACCCTTCGCAATTATAAAATAGAAATTGCTCAAATAAAAGCGACCGTTGGCCCATCGGTTACATTATATGAGATTGTTCCTGAAGCAGGAATTCGCATTTCAAAAATCAAGAGCTTAGAAGATGATATTGCGCTGTCACTTTCGGCTTTAGGAATTCGTATCATCGCTCCTATTCCGGGGAAAGGAACCATAGGAATTGAGGTTCCTAACAAGAATCCAACGATGGTTTCTATGAAAAGTGTTATCGGATCTGCCAAATTTCAAGAAGCTGAAATGGAATTACCAATCGCTCTTGGAAAAACAATCTCTAACGAAACTTTTGTAGTGGATTTAGCCAAAATGCCTCACTTATTGATGGCAGGAGCTACTGGTCAAGGAAAATCAGTTGGTTTGAATGCCGTTCTGACTTCGCTGTTATACAAAAAACATCCAGCTGAAGTTAAATTTGTTTTGGTAGATCCTAAAAAAGTAGAGCTTACACTTTTTAACAAAATCGAAAGACACTATTTAGCAAAACTTCCAGATATGGATGACGCTATTATTACGGACAATGCAAAAGTAGTTAATACATTAAATTCCCTTTGCGTAGAAATGGACAACCGTTATTCTTTGTTAAAAGATGCGATGGTCCGTAACATCAAAGAATACAACGATAAATTTAAGGCTCGAAAACTGAATCCTGAAAACGGACACCGATTTTTACCCTATATTGTTCTTGTAGTTGATGAGTTTGCCGATTTGATTATGACTGCAGGCAAAGAAGTGGAAGTTCCTATAGCTCGTTTGGCACAACTGGCGCGAGCCATTGGAATACACTTAATTATAGCGACACAAAGACCATCTGTAAATGTAATTACAGGTTTAATTAAAGCCAATTTCCCTGCGAGAATAGCATTTAGAGTGACCTCAAAAATTGATTCCCGAACCATTTTGGATACGCAAGGAGCGGATCAGTTGATAGGACGTGGTGATATGCTTTACACCAATGGAAATGATGTGGTAAGGGTACAATGTGCGTTTATCGACACTCCTGAAGTGGAGAAAATTACTAATTTTATAGGTTCCCAAAAAGCCTACGCTACTGCTTATTTACTTCCTGAGTTCGTTGGTGACGAAAGTGGCATTAATCTTGATATGGATATTTCCGACAGAGATACTTTGTTTAGAGAGGCCGCTGAAATCATTGTGAATGCACAACAGGGATCAGCTTCCTTATTACAAAGAAAACTTAAATTAGGATACAATAGAGCAGGAAGATTAATCGATCAACTCGAGGCTGCTGGAATTGTAGGCCCTTTTGAAGGAAGTAAAGCACGCAGTGTTAACATTCTGGACATGAGTTCTCTTGATCAATTTTTCAACAATGAAAAAAACAAATAATTACGATGAAATCAAAAATTCAAGATTCTAAAAAAAGCAACATACAAAATATGAGTAAAAAGTTCCTTTTATTAGCGGGTATATTTATTCTTACTTTTTCAGTTCAAGCACAAGATAAAAAAGCAAAAGACCTTTTAGATCAAGTTACTGCTAAAGTTAAAAGTTATGATAATATTGCTATTGATTTTAAATACTCCTTGAATAACGCCAAAGAAAACATCAATCAGGACAGTAAAGGAAATGTTACGATGAAAGGAAATCAATATGTTTTAAATTTCATGGGAGTCACTAAAATTTTTGATGGTAAAAAAACATATACTATTGTTCCCGAAGATGAAGAAATTACCATTTCAGCAGTAAATGAAAAAGACGATAATGCCATAACTCCATCAAAAATGTTGACTTTTTTTAATACGGGTTACAGATATAATATGGATATTTTGCAAAATGTAAAAGGCAGAAAAATTCAATATATTAAATTAGTTCCGTTAAATGCTAAAGATCAAAGAAAAGAAGTCTTATTGGGAATTGATGTTCAAACGAAACACATTTACAATTTAATAGAAATGGGCAAAAAAGGCACAAAAACAACTTTAACGGTTAATTCTTTCAAAACCAACCAACCTTTGTCAAAAAATCAATTTACATTTGCGGGAAGTAAATATCCAAATTACTACATCAACAAATTAGATTAATGCGCTAAGTGAAAATTCTTGACAAATACTTATTAAAAACCTTTTTGACTACATTTATTACGGTATTTGTAATCCTATTTTTTATATTTATACTTCAAACCGTTTGGTTATTTATATCAGAATTGGCCGGGAAAGATTTAGATCTCTTAATGATTATTAAATTCCTGGCCTTTTCCATGCCTAGAATTGTACCCTTGGTGTTACCACTTTCTATACTTTTATCTTCGATAATGACTTTTGGAAATTTGGCTGAAAATTATGAATTTGCAGCAATGAAATCTTCGGGAATTTCGCTTCAACGAGCCATGAGAAGTCTCACTGTATTCATCGTTTTATTAAGTATCGTGGCCTTCTTCTTTTCGAATAATGTCATTCCTTATGCTGAATACAAGTTTATTAATTTTCGAAAAAATATCGCACAGGTCAAACCAGCATTGGCTATCGCCGAAGGACAATTTAATGATGTTGGTTTTTATAATATAAAAGTCAACAAAAAAAGTGGCGCAGAAGGAAATATTCTGACCGGAATAACTATTCACAAAAAATCTAAAATTGGTGATGGAAGTAAAACTGTAATCAAAGCCAAAAATGGAGAATTAATTAGTAGTGAAGAATCCAGTATTCTGCAATTAGTGCTTAACAAAGGGTATTATTACGAAGACATCGTTCCAAAAAAATATGAAGATCGCAGTAAGATGCCTTTTGCAAAAAGCTCCTTTAGAAAGCAAATTATAAATATAGATTTATCTGAACTGAATAAAGTGGATGTAAATGACGAATCTGTTGCCAACACAAATACCATGCTGACCGTTAATGAACTAAATTACACTTTAGATTCATTAAATAAAAATATGAAAACGGACATCATTACGTTTACCGAAAACAGCAATGCAAGAATTGGATTTCCAGGGAAAAAAAAATTAGTACCAGTAGCCAAAAAAAGTAAACCACTTCCAGATGATATTCTATCATTATACACCAACGAACAAAAATCGGATATTTTAAAAATCGCCAGCAGTAATGTGATCAGCACCAGCTATTCCATTGATTCTTCTAAAACCGAATTGTTCAATAAGCAGAAAAATATAAACAGACATTTATTGGCTTTTTACGATAAATTTGTAATCGTATATGCTTGCTTTCTAATGTTCTTTATAGGAGCGCCATTAGGAGCAATTATTAGAAAAGGAGGATTAGGACTTCCAATAGTTTTTGCTGTTTTTATATTTATAACCTTTCATTTTATAAATACTTTTGGAAAAAGGATTGCTCAGGAAAACGGAATGACTCCATTTATGGGAGCTTGGTTATCCTCATTTATACTAACACCATTAGCTGTTTTATTGACTTACAGAGCTACAAACGATATTGGTTTAATAAATATGGATGTTATTTTAGCTCCATTCCAAAAAGTAATAAAAAAAATATTCCCATCACAAAACTAACACCCGAAATGGACTTAAATAAAATTCAACTTAACACAATTGAAGAAGCAATAGAAGATATTCGTCAAGGAAAAATTATTATAGTTGTTGATGATGAAGATCGTGAAAATGAGGGAGATTTTTTGGCTGCAGCCGAAAAAGTAACACCCGAAATGATTAATTTCATGGCTACTCATGGTCGCGGATTAATATGCGCTCCGTTGACAGAAAGCCGTTGTAAAGAATTAGGATTGCATGTGATGGTGACCAATAATACGGATCCAATGGAGACCGCTTTTACAGTTTCGGTAGATTTAAGAGGAAACGGCGTTACAACTGGAATATCAGCAGCTGATAGAGCAAAAACAATTTTAGCACTTGTAAATCAAGAAACGAAACCACATGATTTAGCAAGACCCGGACATATTTTTCCTCTAATTGCCAAACAGGGTGGTGTTTTGAGAAGAACAGGCCATACAGAGGCAGCAATTGATTTTGCTCGTTTAGCTGGATTTAAATCAGCTGGAGTAATTGTGGAAATCATGAATGAAGATGGAACAATGGCACGTCTTCCCCAATTAGTCGAAGTGGCAAAAAAATTCGATTTAAAATTAGTTTCAATCGAATCCTTAGTCGCTTACAGAATGCAACATGACAGCTTAATTGTTAAAAAAGAAGATTTTGATATTGAAACTCGTTTTGGTACATTCAGATTACGTGCATACCAACAAACCACTAACAAACAAATACATATTGCCCTGACTAAAGGCAACTGGAATATTGGTGAACCAATACTTACCAGAATCAATTCTACTTTAGTCAATAATGATATTTTAGGAACATTGACCAATGATGTCAATAAGAAATTAGACGGTATGTTTCAATTGATAAATGATCAAGGAAAAGGGGCGGTTTTATTTATTAATCAGGAAGCGCAATCAATAGACTTATTGAATCGGATTGTAGAATTGAAAGGACTGCAAGCGAAAGGAGAATTTAAAGCACCACAAATAAAGATGGATAATAAAGATTTTGGTATTGGTGCTCAAATTTTACATGATATTGATATTTCAAAAATCCGTTTATTATCCAATACTGAGCAAACAAAACGCGTTGGAATGATTGGATATGGATTAGAAATTAAAGAATATGTAAATTATTAAATTCATTTTAAAAAAAATTATAAAAATATTTTTATCTAAAGTATACAAAATGAAACCTTTAAAAATTAGTCCAAAAAATAGATGCTTTTTTTCTAAAAATAGATTTGCATAACCAAAAAAGGTTCTTATATTTGCACTCGCAATCAGACAATGAATGCGACATCCTGGAGAAATGGCAGAGCGGTCGAATGCGGCAGTCTTGAAAACTGTTGACTGTAACAGGTCCGGGGGTTCGAATCCCTCTTTCTCCGCAGGAAAATTACCCTAACCCTTGTAAACAAAGGCGTTAGGGTTTTTTGTTTTTACTTCTAGCCCACATTTAGCCCACGGTTCATTTATTTTACTTTTTTCATTAATTTTATAATAGAAAAAACAGAAATTATGAACGATACACCCTCAATCAAACAAATTTTAATTGATTTTATCTACATAAGAGAGCAATTAAAAATATTATTTAAAGACAAAATAGAATACCAACCCATAGTGGACTTCTTACTTGCCAAAGATTATTTAGATGATGATCTAGAAATACCTTTTCCAAGAATGAAAGATATTGAAGAGGCAACAGGATTAAAAAGTCATATGCTTAGAAAGCTTTTATTACAAATGCACAATCAAATATTTGGATTCACTAATAATTTGAAATTAAGTTTCAATAAGGTATTATATCATTTTACTATTAACTATTATGGAAAGAACTGTTATTTCATTATAGACAAACTTGAACATCTGCCTAGAGTTGGAGAAAATATTAGCTTACCTTTTGTCAAAGCGATAACAAATATAAATTGGTTTTATGTTGAAGAAATACAACACGAATTTCAGGACACAACACAAAACATTCATATAACTCTTAAGGTTGGAAGTTATAATTCATTTTGGCATTTTAGAAAAGACCAAGCGCTAGAATTAAATGAAGTAGGATTTAGGGATTCATTAGATTTAAGTGATTCTCAATTGAAAAAGAAAGTATATTCTAATAATCATTGGCACAGATATAAATAGCTCACCCTTCACCTTCGGTAATATTTTGAAATGAATCTGTACTTATTAAAAAATATCAAACCCATTTCTAACCAATAATCAATAACTCAACCTGGTCTTGTTTTAGACTGGTGTACTGGCAAAACTCTTCTATGCTTACAAACTCATTTTGGAGCTTATTTAGCTCCTTTCTGATATTGTGCAACAATCTAATGCTTTGACGATAACTTTTACCTGTAATGCGCTGTATGTCCTTTGGATAAATACACAGTCTCTTATTTTCGATTTTCATACACTATCTATGCCTTTGCCTAGGCTTTGAGTACTATTAAAACACCACTAACATTATTTCCTGTCAGATTATAAAATTAGTAAATATATTCTTTCCATTTAGAATGACATTAATGTTTATTTATGACATCTATATCATTATAGTACAAAGTAATGAAACGTTTCTTTTATACTAAAACTTTAAATAACATATTTGTTACCAATTCAATCGAAAGATGTTGCAACAGGATGATGATTGAGCGAATTTAAAACAAATTATTAATTTAAATTTTAGAAATTATGGCAAGGCAAAAAGGCATAATTAAGTTGAAAGGTACTATCGGAGATATTACTTTTTACAAAACCAAAGACGGGCATTTGGCACGTGAAAAAGGCGGAATTGACGCTAGTAGAATTAAGAGTGATCCTGCGTTTCAAAGAACACGTGAGAACGGTGCTGAATTTGGAAGAGCTGGTAAGGCCGGAAAGATTTTGAGAACAGCAATGAGATCTTTACTCTTGAATTCTGCTGATAGTAGAATGGTAAGTAGATTGACTCAAGCAATGATTAAAGTAATCCAAGCGGATGTGACTAGTGAGAGAGGACTGCGTAATGTAATTGATGGTGAAGCAGAATTGCTTTCTGGCTTTGAATTCAACATTAGAGGAAAACTGGGCACCAGTTTATTCGCTCCCTATGTTGGGGTTATTGATCGAGGTAGTGGTGTGATTTCTGTTGATTTGGATTCTTTTGTTCCTTCAAATATGATTGCTGCACCTAGTGGAACTACGCATTTTAAAATCATTTCTGCAGGTGCAGAAATTGATTTTGAAGCTGAAACTTTCACTGAAGCACATTCTGAAAGTGATATTCTTCCTTGGGGACAAACTGCAACAGCAGTGATTAACCAAGTAAACACAGTGACTCCGGGAAGTACTAAACCCCTGTTTTTGGCCTTAGGACTGGAGTTTTACCAAGAAGTGAATGGACAAATGTACGCCTTGAAAAATGGCGCATATAATCCATTAGCGTTGGTTTCAGTTAGCGGATTGTAGAATGGTTATTCAACTACAAAGAACTTATTTCCCTAACGGAACTAACGGAAAACTCGAATGTGAAGGTAAATTTATTTGTTATACAATTGAATTGCCTTGGAAGGATAACGAGAAAAGGGTTTCCTGCATTCCGGAAGGGAAATATTTTATAAAAAAGCGATACAGTAATAAGTTCAAATGGCATTTGGAAGTTACAAATGTGGTGAATAGAAGTTTGATTTTATTTCATCCAGCTAATAATGCTTCATTAGAATTGAATGGATGTATAGCTCCAGTAACGAAACTTTCAGGACCTGGTTTAGGCCTTATGTCAAGAAAAGCTTATGCCAAATTAAAAGACTTGGTTTATAAAGCTATGGAAAGCAATGAAAGTGTTGAATTGATTGTTAAATTTTAAATTCATAATTATGAATATTATAAAAAGAGTAAAAGCACCAACTCCTAAGTTTTTCAAGATTTTGAGAAGTATTGGTTTGGCCTTATTGGCCATTAGTGGAACAGTTGTGGCTGCCCCCATTATATTACCAGCAACTGTAGTAACTGTTGCAGGATATATGGCAGTTGCAGGAGGTGTTATATCTGCAGTTAGTCAAATGGCGGTAGATGATAGAAACTTAAATAAATCCAGAGATGGAGACTAATATTTCCCTCCGAACCGGAACAGCATCAGGAACTTTTTTGAGTGTTTTACCTAATATCCTATCCCAAGATATTGCGAAAACAATTATTCTAGCAATTATAGGAGCAATAATTAGTTTTAGTGTTTCCCTGCTTTTAAAATGGTTGACAAAATCTAAAAAGAAATAATACGAGTTTGACCTGGTAACTTTTTTCCGAAATTATTTAAAAGCCTGATACATTGTATCAAGCTTTTATTTTACTTAAATATTAGGTAGTTATGTTTTAACTGAGGGCTTTTGAACAAACTGTTAGCTATTATTATGAAATAAACCTCAAAAAATTTATTCAACGCAAAGCCAGTTCAAGAAAATAGACCTTATAATGCGACGTTTGATTAGTCTTTATTAAATTTAAATTTTACATTTATAGAGTTATAAAAATTATTTTATGGAGCATATAAATATTTTTTCTTTTTTTGTCAATGATAAGAAAATAAAAATAGTACAAGAAATTACAGATTTTTTTAAATGTTCCTATCTTTCATTTGATGGAAAAAGTGAAATGATACAAATGGAAGTCGTATTAAATATATTGTGTGAAGATGTATATGTTAATATACCTTACTTCGTACTATTGGATAAAACTCCGGATGATTTTGGAATATCAAATAATGGCTTTCTTTACCTAAAATATATCTACAGAAAAACAGCATTGTCTGAAATTAAATCACAATCCAATCAAGGTCTAATGCTTTATATTGTTTCAATTATTGAATCATTATGTAATAACCCAACTGAAATAAAAAATACTGAATTTGATGGAATTATGTTGAAATCAATTTTTAATGTAGAGAATAAAAATTGGGATAAGATACAGTATGGTATTTTTAACATGGAAGGAGAATCTTCTAGTGACTTTCCTTTAAAGGGTGAAATGACTATTAACTACCGTAACTCTATGTATACTCTAAAATTACTTCCAATAGGAAATGTAAATGTTTACAATCCATATCCGAAAATTATTAAGGATAATGTTGAAAATATTAGATTAGAATGGAAAATAAAAAAAAGTATAAAGAAAAATTTAATTTTTTCTGGTAGTTTCGAGGAATGTTTAGCTGTTTTCAAAGATCGCGAAAGTTTAGAAATTCAATTTAGAGAATTCAAAAGAGAAAAGTCAATGTTTGATGGATTCAATGTTAAAACGCCTGAAGACTCAGAAAGAGAATATTTTGATACTATGACTGATGGCAACCTTGGAGATTTTGATGATTTTCACGGCAATAGTGATGATATCGAAACTTGGAGTCGGGGGTAAATGGCTTAAATGTCATATTGGATATTTTTTACCATCCTAGTAGGTGCAAAAAAAGCTATAATATAAATATATTGCCATTCTTAAGTTTTTACTTTTTACAAATTTCATTACAGACCAGGCTTTATTTATTAAAACGGTTTAATGCAAATTTTCATTAATCGATTGACACAAATACTTTTATAATTCCTAATTCTTTCTAATTCCCATTTCGGAATTGAGGTCTAGATCTTAAATTAACTAATACACCTGAAGATTCTTTAAAACTATTTGCATTCCACATTTTTCTATCGTTGGTGCCATTGTAAGTTTTATGGTTTCTCTCCTACTGAAAAGCTTGATCAAATTTAAAAATAAATAACACCGCTTTGATTGACAAAGATTTCCATATTGACTGATAAAGCCTAGTCTAACAACTAGGCTTTTATCGTTTCAGTAATATTAATTACCCATTCCTTTTGTTTATTATAGTTTTGAGGTAAAGGGTGATAATAAGCATACTCCTCCCCTTCCTTTTTTAGACCAGATACGTTTACCAGTCCAATTCTTTCTTTTGCTAATGCTGCCAATTCAAAAAGATTTCTATTAACACCCCAGGCAAAAATTACAGGAATATCTTTAATGAATAGTTTATTAAAATCTTCTTTTCTCTCCTCGCAAAAAATAGAATGATGTATATTTTTAATCTCAAAATCATCCATTTGATTGTAAAATTTTCGACTTTGCGGTTCTCTAAAATCTGATAGATTCAAAATTCTTGCATAATTAAATTTACAATTATTCATCAATACCATTATCTGATCCTGCGTTCTATCCGGGATTGTTTCAGTTTCAATTTCATAATCATCATAACCATTAATTGGTCTTGATCCTCCAGGATTCATCATTACTACCATCAAATCAGGAATTTGACAATTTGAATCCTTCTTTACAATATTTAAAAATTTTCTGAATTTGTATTCTTGAATTTCATAAAACAGCCCAGTAACATTAAAGTCCTCTCTCATAATAATTTAGACTATCTGTTTTTATAACAATACTCTTTTATTTCTTCTACTTGAGAAATGAAATCTACAACCGCATTTATAACTTTTCGGGATTCAATATTATTTAAATCATTTATATTAGATGCTTTTAAATTAATATCAAGACTTGCCCATATTGAGTCATAATGTCTATTTCTCACTTTCGCTACCTGAAATATCAAATCATTTTTATCCATTTCATCTGCGATTGAATTAGCATATTCATATTCACTTCTGGAAATAATCCCAGTCATTCTCAAGGTGTTTTTTTGGTAATCATTAGATATAAAAACTTCATAATTGTTGGAGGAAGTTTTGAAAAATATTTTATGTTCATCTTCGAAGGCGGTAATTTTTTTAATTTTATTCCTCAATAAATTAAGCAATCTATCTTTCCAGTCATTATCATGATTATGATTATCATCATTAAAACTTAAAAAATTTCTTTTTAGATACGTTTCATAAAAATCAATCAATTCTAGATATTCTTCTTTAGTACTAGTCATATAGCCTAAATCTAGAGAATTAATTTCAGAACTTAGCAGCAAATTCATAGATGTAACTATTGCGGTTTTTTCATTGAGATATACTTTTGCGTGCAAATTAGGGATGCAAATTGGCACAATTCCTATTTTCAACACTTGTTCCAATGTTTCTGGTTCATTATCTCTTATGTAAAATTCAATTTCAATATTTCTCGATTGTAAATCCTTTAATTTCTTAACGAGTTTATACCATTTATCGAATTTACAATAAGGAGAAACAATAATCACTTTTTCTTTAGCCTCGTCCAACAAGTTCATAATTTCGCCCGAAACGCTATTTGGTTTTAAAAATTTCATAAACTTTATCTAGTAGGTAATATTCTATAAAAATATATAACTTATTCCAGGTAAATTATTTTTTGAAAAGAAAAAAGAGAAAAAAAGAAAGCCACTATACGAAGCAGTAATGACGAACGGGAATGGAGGAAGGCACGACCGACTGGAAGTGAGGAATGAATGCTAAATTTGTTGGTTTTTTTTCTCTTTCTTTTCAATAAAATGCACCATAGTTCTCGTGAAAGATTTTAACACCCCCAAGCACCGCAGAAAATGATAATTAAAGCGATAGCGGAAATTATTATTTTTCGAGGAGCGCAGTGGCGGGGTTGCGGCAATCGAACAGTCACCATAATCGCGAGAGTTGAGCGGAGGTACGAAGCGAAACGTAGCGGATATGAGCGTGAAACGGCGGGTAAAAAATAGAAGGCAACCGCCTTTTAGGCGGTGTACCTTGATTTAGGGCAAAGCGACCGAACCAACTGATAATTGATAGTGGATAATTGATAATTAGAAATGGATGCTTCTAAGATAACGTAAGTGAGGTAAGCGGAGCCAACCCCGATGGCTGTGCGAAGGAGCAACCGCTGAAAAAATAAAGGGCGGCACACATAATACTGCTGGAATGTAGTGAAGCGTAGCCTGCGGAGTGTAACGAAATGAAGCTGTATTGTGGATGCATAAGCCCGACCGAACGCAGGAAGAGACCGTGTGAAGATGAGGAACGAAACAGCGCAAAAAATAAGGTTGCCTTTTTAAGGCTGCCTTGTTTTTTTGTGCTGTAAAGTGTCTGTAAAATGGAGGAAAACCTAACTATTAAATTGAAAGTATAAAGTTGCGTATTTATTTAAAATGTTCTTATGAAAATATAAGGTTGACCGACTGGAACAGCCGAACGGAACAAAGGGAACGACCGTAGAGAGACCGCTTGTTTGCCCGTGTTGTTTGGAACGTAAATGTTGTTTTTATAAGAAATAAAAAAATGTGAATGTAGAAATACTTATAGTAAACGAGTTTTTACGAATAAGTAAAAAATTTTAATTTAATTGATAAAAATGAATTTAAATAAGTATAATTCTCATAATAGCATTATGAATTATCAAACATTATAATTTCTGACTAATATAATTGTTCTATATTTCTTTACAATGTTTCTAAAATTATAGAGTCTTTAGTGATCATTTTTTTATAAAGCATTTCTTTTACACATTTTGCTAATATTGTTACATCAGATTGAGAATTATGCAACTGGTTAATCTCATGATTAAATAAATAACTATATATTTCTGTTAATTTGGGAAACTTAGGATCGGGACTTTCATTATTTTTGAATTTATCAAAACCCCATTTCATTGTACAAAATTTATCTATGTTATTGAAGTTAAAAGCAATATTATATTTTTGAAATTCATTTTGTAAAACCAATACATCAAAATCAGTATTATGAGCTGAAATAACGTTGCAGTATTTTAAATCATAACATAATTCTTGAAAGATATCTTCAGGATCTCTACCAATCTTTCTAATTATTTCTGGTTTAAGTCTGTTAATTTTAAATGCCTCAGACTGATCATTAAAATCACTATTTATTAGTTCGGTATTTTTTTTATATATAATACCATCAAAATCCATTATTACCCATGAAATTTGTAAAATATTAGGGTAATTACCATTTTTTATTAGACCATCTGTTTCAATATCAAACAAAAAAAACAATTCTTTATTAATAATTGAAAGATCAATAATATCAATATTACTAGGTTGATTAATATCTTTATGTTTTTTTATTGATGATTTATAGTATACTTTTTTTATCTCTATTTTAGAAATATTTAGAAATAATGCTTCAATTATTTCAAACTTTTTAATGTCAATAATAGTAGGTATAGATTTTGGAAATTTACAATTTGTAAAAGAGTATTGTGCCCCGGATTTATGTAATGAGTTTGGTAATACAACATGAGTTCTCCATAAGAGTTCAATCTTCTCAAACAAACCTATATTATCTAAATTTGGAGGGTAAGTAGAAGCTACTTGATCCTCTTGTAATTTTGTTAACAATTCAGAATAAAAATATATGTGAAACCCATCTTGACTCCCTGATCTAACTACCCATTCATAATAAGTAGGCAAACCCAGAATAACAAGAAGATCTTCAACAAAATCATAGCTTGAACACCCATCAATATCTAAAACATGTAAATTATTATATCCAGCAATAGTGCCCATACCAACCGAATTTTCCCAATCATAACTATTTAGCTCTTCTTTTGATTGCTTTTCATTTTTTAAATGTTCCCATTCATGATATGGTCCTTTGAGAATGTTTGCATCGTAAAAATTATATTCTGTAATATAGTTGGCTATGCAAGTAATGTTTAAACCTAATTTAAGCAGGTGATTTGCAAGTAACTGATTTTCTTTCATAATATTTTTTTTGAAATTAATATTTCCATACATTTAAAAAGTACATCAAAATCATCTTCATTTTCGATTAAAAAAGTTAAATCCTGATCATTCTCATTGTATTTTTCCGGAAAAATTATTTTTAATATATTAACTTGTTCTGGAATTTCGATTAACCAAAAGACAAAATCACCAGAATTAGATCTCACTACCCTAAAAACACCACCGAAGAATGACCTAAAGTAGGCATTATCTACATATCCTCCTTTTGATTGATTATTGGAAAGCCATTCAAAAAACCTTCTAGTACTTTTGGGGTAATTTGTTTTTAATTTTATATAGTCCATAACTTATTTTATTGTTTTTTGGCAATCTTCCTTTCTAATCTATTAATCCTATTATCCCAGTCATAACCCCATCCTTCCTTTTTTCCTTTTTTTGACAAGGTTAAAGCTTCTTCGAGTTTGTTTAGTTTCTCAAGGATTATAGCTAGTTGTTCATATCCTGTATGCCCAGGCAAAGAATCATTATTAGATTCCTTCTTGAAAGCTATCTTTGCTTGAGATGATAATTCAATCTGTTCTCTACAAGCAGTAATTGCTTTATCTAAGTAGCCTTCAACTTCACGATTTTTATAATATTGAATAATTCTGTGCTGAATTTCAAAATGTTTATTTAAAATAGTTTCATAATCCTTTGAATTAATTTTTAGATTTTCATTCTTAATAAAATTTTTAGGATATTCTAATTTATATATCTTCCTAAATTTATCGTATTCAATTATTATTTTAGATAGTACTTCTTCACCACCCTCTATTTTATCTACTAATTGTTGTCTTATGCTTTCAATGAGTTTTGCATATGAAATATTTGTTAAACTCAAATCATTTTTTAAAAGTCCTTTTTGAATAGCATTCATATGCCATATGATTCTTTCGTTCTTGATTGGATAATCTAAAGAACTAATTATTGAATTAAAAGGGCTTTTCTTTTTTATAAAATTATCCTTTATAAAATCTATTATCTTAAAAAACATCTTTATTCTTTGTCATTTTTTTTAATGTCATCCGGCGTCTCTGCGGCTTATCTGTTATATTTTTTTCCTGTAAAAGTGTTTGTAAAAGCCATTTTCTTTAATGGAATTTAATTCTTCTTTCAAAGTATTTTTTCCATAATCCTCTGATTCGATATCTCTAATAGTTATTATTGTCGGAATAGAACTATTTGATAGTCGAACATTTTTAGGTAATTTCTCTCCATTCTTACTTAAATGTATTAAAGTCGCTTTCTGTAAAAACTCTTTACTCGTGCTGTTTAACTCTTTTAAAGTTGTTCTAATAAATGTTAGTACATATTGGCCATATTCGATTGCTTCTTCTGAAGAAGGGATATAACCTTTATGAATAGAATTATTCCTGAAAGCTGATTTTTTTTCATCCCAATTAGTAGGCTTTCCTTCTTGTAATCTTAATATAAAGTAAGCTCCAAGTTGTCTTTCGGATTGATTTGACATTTGCTTCCAAGTGTTACTGAAATTTTCTAAAGTCACTGAGTTTCTAAGTGAAGAAACTAGAATAAAATATTCTATAAATCTTTCTAATGCTCCAGAATAGCTTGAAACCGCTTCTTTAGTATATCCGTCATTAAGTGCCATAGATGCTAAATCAAATAAGATTTGAAATTTTTGTTCTTGAAGCTGTGTGAATGAGCTATGCCCTTTTGGACAAATAAACTTATGTATATTCTCATTATCAAGTTCGACTTCAGAATCAACGTCTGAATTCAATTCTTTTTTTAGTTTTTCATATGCATCTGCTGATTGATCTGTCTCGGTAAAACACTCCCAACAAAATGACGAAATAGCAATTTTCATATTTTTCTATAAAATTATACACAAGTAGCAGGCATCATCAAATATATAACTTTAATTACATTATTATACTTGTATAGAGAAACTGTTTGATTGCCCGTGATGTTTTATGAAAATATTATTGTATTTGATTTAATTATAAATTTAAGAACTACTATTACAGATAGACAAGGATTTTACCAACTAATTTTATCAAGTAGACTGTCGTAACTCTTACTGTCAAATGTTTTAACTTCTGTAAAAGTTTTGGTAGCGGTTCTTTTAAAAATTGATTTACGTGCTGCAAAGAATTCAGTTTTTGTGTCAACTACTTCTGGCCAAAGAACAATATTAGTTCCGTTAAATTCTGATTTAATACTTGCATACATAATACCATCTACTTCTGGAAATTGTTCTTTAATGTAATTTGAAAAGGCACAAGTTATTTTATAATTAGATTTGTGTTTTTCTAAATCAAGTGTGAATTCTTTCGCAAGAAATTCATTAAAATTTTTGAGGTCTTCAAACTCTGAACTATCTTCTAAATTGTTGTATGAGTCCTTCATTTTGTCGAACTCATCATTTATTCCAGCATTTTCCATACTTGGTAAAATCATTGCTAGTTTTAGGTTCTCTTTTAGGTTCCAAGCACCAATGGTCAATATTTCCTCATCACTATCTTCATTTCCACGAAAAACTGATACCGCTTCAGCTATTCCTGTATTTTGATTGTTGTTATCAGTACAATAAAAGAAGCCTTGACCTGGTTCGTTTGCTCGACCAAAATGATTTATGTGCAAAATATCATTTCTATAAGACAATTGTTCAGCACTTTCGAAAAAATCTTCATCGTTATTATATCTCCTGTATCTTATTAATTTGAAAGGTTTAATTTCTGTATAAGCAATCGGAATTCTTTGATTCTTAATGATGTTTTTTATGTGTGAATAACTCGAAATAGAATTATTGTCTTTCAGTTCTATTAATTTGGAAATAAGTTGTTCTGAACTTCTCATATTATTAAGTGTGATTTAAACTACACGATATCATCGAATATAGGGCTTAATATATTATACACTTTACTGGAAAATCTATTGATGTGGTAATATGTTTTTTCATATCATCATTCCACTCATAGCCTTCTCTTTTCAAATCAAGTGAATAATTCCCATTTGATGTTTTATTTACCTTATGGACATTATTGAAACCTACACCCCTATTAAAAATAATAGAATTACTATTTAAGTTTACTACATCTAAAATAAGTGATTTTTTGCTTTCTGCATCATTAAAGGATTGATACCAAATACTATATTTAGGAAAAATTGAATCACAGAAATAGTCCCAATTTGAAGTAAATGAATTTGAAATGAATTTTGCTTCTGACTTTAATTTAAATATAGATTCCTGCAAGTTTTTAAGAAAATCTAAGTCTTTTGGATCTATTGGATTAATAAAATACAACGAGTTTAGTATCAATAAATCTCTATACACCATTTCTCTTTCTTTCCAATTTAGATTCATCATAATGAATAGTGATTTAACAAAAGTCTCTTTACGATTATGGTTAAGTTTTTGAATGAGAATTTCGTAATCATAAGTCTTCATTGATCCAGTTGAAAGTAACAGAAATTTACCCAAGACTTCAAATAGGAATCCTTTTATCGAGTCAAATTCTGAATTTAATTCTCCATCTTTCAAATAAGTTTTCTCTACTAAAGTTTTTTCTTGGTTTAACTCATTTGAATTTTCTATAGTATATTGTTTACCTTGAAATAATTGAATTAATTGTAAACCAATCAACACATTAGACAGTGTTTTTATTGTGATTTCCTCTTTTGGAGTATCTTTTAAAGTTTTTAATTCATAAAAGATCTTTAATTTATCCTTGTATTGGTCGTGTAATTTTTTAAAATAATTAATGATAGCCCTTTGTTCTTTCTCTGCAGCTATTTTAGCTTTGATTGAATGTTCAATGTTCTCTCCTTGCCCTTTTTGCTCTGTATCTTCTAATAATGATTGTTCAGCACTTTCTTTAAAATCATTAGCAGTTGTAAATGAACCGTCAGACGAAACTATCCTTAAAAAATCGACGATTTTAACACTTGAATTACTTAGTTCACCTGTCTGTTTTAAAAATACATCATTGCTAATCGTATTGAAATCTTTGGCATTTAACTTCTCATAAAACTTTGAAGTATCTGTTATTTTACTATGAGAAATGCCACTACTTGATTTATTAATTTTATTATTACTTTCTTCATCAGCCCAGCTAAAATCTGCATATTGTAATAATTCAGTAATACCCTCACCATCAGGATAATCTTGTTCAAAAAGATAATCTAATTTTTCCTGTTGTGGGTCTGGATTACTCTTTATTAATGAATCCAGACGATGGATGATATTAAAGTTAGATATTTGAAGGCCCTCATTGTTTATTAAATAAATTTTAAATAATTCATCTGGCTTAGCACAAAGGACTTTTATACTGTTGCCATCAATCAAACACTCAATTTGTTCTGTAATTTCAGATATCCGTGATACACATACTACTTTAAGCGATTTATCAATAGTATTCTCTTTGAGATATATAGTAATTTCATTCGCTCTAAGTTCTGAATAAAGAATCTTTATAGCATATATCTTAGATGGTTCCTTAGGATAAAGCATCGCTAGATTTGGTTTTAACTCTTTAACTGCATTAATGGTTTCTTCAGGTAATTTTATCCCCAATTCCGTCAACCAATTAATCTTGCTTATTCTTTTAATAATTACTCCTGCTTCGTGGTTTACTGCAGCAATACCATTTATACCCATTGCTGCTTTGGTAGCATTAGCACTCCCTAAAACCATTATTTCGTTACCATCTTCATATTGAAAATGAAATATTTTAGCGTGTAGTCTATTGAATTTTGTATCAAAATCTTTTTTGCAAATTTTCCAATCATAAAAAGACACAATATTATTTAGAGCATCGCTTATCCCTGTTGGGAGTAAACCATAATCAACATCTAATACACAATTGAATTTTTGCGGACTATAATGGCTATGAAGTTCATTAATAAACTCTCCTTTTACATCATAATAAGGTGAAATCACTGTTATTGCGGAAAGATTTTGTTTGGGTATCGTTTCTTTAATTTGGTTAAAAATGGTACTCTCCTTTGAATTATAAACAAACTGAATTGATTGTTTCAAACTTTCTAAATCGAATGATTTTTTACCCGATGGTAATTCCAATAACCACGGAGAATATTTCGAAATCCACTGCATTTTCTGGGGAATAAACCCATAAGTTTGTTTCGTAAATTGCTGTAAATATTCCCAAACCGAACTAAATAAAGGAGCGTTGTCATTATTAAGGTTATCTAACTGAAATGCACCCCAAATTTCATCATTTGTATTTAAACCTGAAGAAGTAATATTGCCCGAACCAATAATAAGAAGTCCGTGTTTAACTCCGGTCAATAACATAATTTTAGGATGAAAAACCCCTGTGGTATAAATTGGTTGAAAGTTATATGATTTATTAAATTTAAACTCCCTTCCGGTAGTATTCTCCTGGGCAGATTCAAGAAATTTACCATCTGCAAATACATTAACATTTTTTATGTTAGCTGTTCTCAACACTGGTAAAACACGTTCCTCAAAGAATGAGAAATCCAACGAATAACAAGTTAGTATACACGAATGATACTTTCCTCTATTTTTACCAATAAGGTCTAAAAGATTTCTTCTATCAATCATTTGTACTTTGTAATTCTGAAATTAATAATTCTCCTTTTGAAGTTAGTTTGTTTTCATTTGAAATAACATCTAAGTCTTTCAAAAACGCTATCAAACGACCTATTCTGGGACCAGTATACCCCGCTTCAAAATTCCCTAAATATCTGATATAGTTGTCTTCAATAATAAATTTTTGAGTTGATTGCGAGCCTCCTCCTATTTTTCTAAAAGCAACGTATTGGTGCCGATAAATAATATTTAAGTAGATATAATCATAAACAAACTTTTGAAATGTCATCCCTTTTTTAGATTCAAATTGCGTTATAAAATAACCGGTACCTTCTCCATCTTTGGCCACTTGATTGCTCTCTGCATAGGTTTTTAAATCAACCAATTTTGCTCTGTTTTCAATATATAAAGTAAACATTAATAAAAAGGCATTTTTTACCTTATCGCTTAAAACTGATTTAGTTGTTAATTCCAAATAGTCGTAGATAGTAGAACTACCAGATATATTAATTAAAACTTCATCAACAGTGCTTTCTTTATCTGTTGCGAAATTTAGTTCAATGTATTGTTCTACAACTTGATTTGATACTTCCTTAACCAAATGAGATAATGGATACCAATTAGGATCCGATATTTTTTCTAAATGCGCCAGTGTTCCATTGAATATAGAAGTATTCGCAAAATGCCAAAATTCATTAAACTGATAGTAATACCATCCCATTAAACATTCGTCTTCATTTTTCTTAATTTCCCCTTTTTTATCAAAACAGTTGTAAATAAAAATTCTGTCTGAGAAATCACCTTCATTTATTTTAATAAAATCTAGTAAATGTTTGATCGTTTGATTGCGAAGTGTTTTTGGATTTTCTTCGATACGTAATGGGAAATCTTTTTGTAAAAGCAGTTTAACTAATAAACTTTGCTCATCAGAATCTTGTGGAATTTTGGTTAAATCAAACTCTGGTAATAATTCTTTTAATTGGTTATCTGAAATACTACCCGCACTGATACATTTTAAAAACAAACTTTTAATATATGGAGTTATATTGGATTCAAAAGCTTCTGCCAATTCTTCTCCACTAATAGAACCATCTTCTCTTTTATTAGTTCTCACATATACTCCTATATGATTGTCTCGTTCAGATATTATTCCAATATCACGAAGTGAACCTAAATAATACTGGCCAAATGCTCCCGTTCCATAATTCCAATAGGTTTCTCGAGTGCTGCCATCTTCTTTGAAAGTACCCGCCTGTAAACTATGCTGAACCTCTCCTTTAAATACTATTTCTTGTCTTGCATAATTACTTCCTGGAATACTTGAGGCATCTCCTTCAATATATTGAGAAGCTAATGCAATAATATATTCGGATCTACGAATAAACTGTTTTTGATCTTCTGGATTTGTACTACCTATTGCTTTGCTATATACATCGAATAACCAGCAATAAAAACTATAATATCTTATACGTCCTGTTACATTATTAAGTCCTGGAAGTAATAGAGAGAAGGTTGAATCTGATGTGTTTTGCAGGCCTAATGGATCTAGTCCTCTTATAAAACTAATTCTATCACCAAAAAATGGAACAATGCTTTCGTTATTGAGAATTACTTTACTTGCCATAGATTTGTTATGTTAAAAATCGCTACTCTTATTTATTCCATTTTAAGATTTGGTACTGAATATATCTATTTGTTCAAAAAGAGAGTCTTCTAATTTCCTACCTTCTTCATATTCAAAATTTCTATCACTAAAAATACTTTCTAAATCAAATCCTTCAATTAAAAAATTAGGAGGTAAATTATGGATCATTCTGTAATCTGTTAAAAATCTATTTTTACCGTCTTCCCACGGTGAGCCGTTACCAGAATACCAATTGTAGAAAATATGAAGTTGTTCGTAATTTGATAATATAGAACGTAATACTCTTAAATAACTGCGTTTTTCTTTGTAATCAACTGTACTATAGTTAGTAACAAATTTCACTAACGAAAATAACTGTCTCAATATTAATGATACCTTTGTTTCCATACCTTTAAAAGGGACATGATTAAATTTAATATCATATTTGTCCTTAAAAATCAAATAAGAATAGTGATAATTTGCATCATCATTAAGAAGATCTTCGAATAATTCTTTATATTTTACGTTATCCAGCTTTTCTAGATATTCTGACACAACTCTTTCTAAGTCTATAGCTTCCTCATTGATTTCAACAGGAATGCTTTTATGAATTGAATAATCATCGGAAAGATTTACAAAATACTTATAGACACTTGTAAATATTTCATCTAATTCTAATAGATCTATTTTTCTAATATTATATTTCTCACTAACATAGATGAGATGTTTATCTGAAAAAAAATCTTTTCTTCCTTTATAAAAAATCTGATATGTAATATGAAAAATAACTGAGTTGTCGAAATTTTTTAAAAGATTTGAAACTATAAAATAAATAAATTTAATTTCTTTATCAAGTTCGTAAAACACCTTTCTTCCTGATAATGTGTTCCCATTTGTTAATGGTAAATAAATCGTATTGATCTCTTCTTTAATAAGTTTTAGCCTCTCATAAAACTGATTTTCAAACTGTTGTGTTTTGAATTGATTTTTAATATCATCATTTGCGATTTTTTGAATATAAAAAGCAATAAAAGTTAATACGGCCCCAGCGAGAGCAATGAAAGGGTTCATTATACCGCCTAATGTGTCTCCTGTATATCCGGTTTTTGCTGTAAAAGTTATCTGGTCGCCAATATTTGTTCCTGTGTAAAAATATGGAGAAACGAAAGAAATTACTATTAATGCTACTCCAATTACTACTAATGGTTTAATTAAATAGTTTTTCTTCTCACTTTTGAAATAGTTGTCAAATATATTTTTAAAGCTTAACATTGATAAAAGCAAGAAAACAAAAATTATTAATATACAAGTAAGTAAAATGTTGTAGGTATTCATTAATTATATTTTAGAATTTATTATTAAACATCAAAAATCCACTTCCAATAAATGGCCATTAACTTTTAGCCAATTTTTTGCTTTTTGATAATGAGGTACCTGAATGGATAATATATTCCAGAAACGAGGCGTATGGTTACCTTCTATAAGATGGACTAATTCGTGTGCTACTAAATATTCTAGAACATACATTGGTGCTTTTACTATTCTCCAATTGAAAATAATATTATTGTTTGGTGTACAGGAGCCCCAACGATATTTCATTTCTGATGTTTTAAACTCATTGTATTTTACTCCTAAACTATTAGCATACATTTTAGCTAATGGCTCTATCTTTTGTAAAGCCTGTTTCATATACCAAGCTTTAAATAATTGATTAGCTTTTTCTTGATTGACCTTTGAAATTCTAAAGCGTTGATTAAATTCTATTCCTTCAATTACTTCATCAACCACTAATAATTGATAGTTTCTACCCAAATACAATAGCGTTTCTCCTGATATAAATTCTTTTGGCTCTGTATCAGCAGGATATTTTTGAATATGATTCATTTTTTCTTTTAACCACTGCCTTTTTGATTGTACTATTTCTTCAATCTTTTCTAATGACAAGTTTAGTGGGGCACGGACAATAATCTTCCTATCACGTTCAACCGTTATGTTGAGTGTCTTTCTTTTGCTAAATTTTATTTCGTACTCTATCTGCATCTTAATCTGCTATCATTTTGAAATGATTAGTTTTTGAAAGCTCCATTATTCTTGAAATTAACTCACTCCTCTTTTGAATAATATTTGGTAATTTATTAAATTCTGCAGATAAAAGCATTTTTTGTAATTCCCCTTTTAATTTTGATTGAGCTGGCACACTATCCCAAAATCCTGTTAGTTTTATTTCTGTTACTACAAGATTAAAGATGTGCTGTGTCAAATTTACATTTAGGGCTATTTCATCTTCGTTTAACGCCCTGTTGTCGAATAACTCTGCTTTGAAAATACGGAATAATGGCATTTGTTTTTTACGGTCTAAACCATATGTTTCCTCTTTTTCTCTATTTTTAATTTTCTCACGAAGTTTTTCTAATTCTTCATAAATAACTTTCCAATTTCCTTTGAAATTTTCCAATATCTTTTCTAATGCTTCAGAGAAAGAGGCAAACAATTCTGGGTCTTCATCTAAATTAATATCAATAAAATGGCGGATTGCGTGCTCTACTCCAGCTGCTTTAGTTTTTGTTCGCTCTTTATTTTTTACGTGTTTTAAAAAATCATCTGCAATAATAGATATTGGTGCAATAGTTTGTTCAATACCTTTTGATTTAAGAAACTCATCTGCAATTCCTCTCAATTTTGGAGGAATACCTTTCATACTGAAACGATTGTCTCTAAAATGTTTATTTGCTAAAGCATTAATTTCTGTAAATGATTTCCAATCGGTAAAAAAGTCTAAAGCTTCTTTTCGTGGTAAAACATTATTAAAACAGATCGTTAATTTATTATAAAGTTTAATATACTCAAAACGAATATCTTCATCATAAAAGACATCAAAAAAGGCATCTATATCTGTTAGATCATCTAACCCCTGCTCTTTTAGATATTCCCAAATTTCATTGTGTGCCTTTATTAAATCATTTAATTCAGTTTCATCATCGGTAATACAATCGATAATTTCCTGTAATTCTTTTTCTGCATAAGTATCCAATGCTCTTTTTAGATGATGACCAACACCAACATAATCGACAATAAAACCTCTATCTTTTCCTTCTGGTCCTATTCTATTTACCCTTGCAATGGTTTGCAATAAATTGTGAGCAACGATCACTCTATCCAAGTACATTACTTGTTCTATAGGTGCGTCAAAGCCAGTCAATAACATATTGTTTACGATAATAATACCCACATTACCGTTTACCGCTTTATCCTCTTCATCTGTTGTTCCAAATGGTAATTTGAAACGTTTGGTACTCTTTTTATGGTACTCTTTATTTGTAAAAGCTTTTATGTGAAGTTTATCGTTATGGTCTCCCGAAATAACTACCGCTGTTTCCAATTGTTTTAAAACCTCAATATTTACGAGCATCGGGTTAGCTATTTCTAACTGGGCTATTTTTACTTTTAATGCGGTATCAATAGCACCTTTATAACGAACACAAGCTTCTCTTGAGTTACCTACTATTTGAGCCTTGAATCCTCCTGAAAATATATGCTCCACATAATGATTTACCATATGGGTAGCCTTATCTGTAATCGTTTCAATTGCATCCAAATAAGCATTACGAGTACCAAACCCTAATATTTGTAAACGTTCTGTTAGTGTATATTCACTAAAAACATCTTCAAACATTTTATCCATTCCTGATTTATTAGGAATTTCGGCATTGTGGGTTAATCCTTCATATACAATTTCTAATGTTACACCATCATCGATAGCTTGACGCATAGTATATTTATCAATGTAATCTTTGTATTTTTTTTCGGTTTTTCCTGTGGGTGTTCCCGTAAATCCTATTGATGTTGCATTAGGTAATGCTTTGTCTAAATTAGCCGCTAATATTGAGTATTGAGAACGGTGCGCCTCATCAGTCATTACTAAAATATTCGTACCCTGATTAAGTTCTGGAAAGATTTGTAAACCACTTAAATCTCCATTTTCCTGAAACTTATGTATCATTGCCATTACCAAATCAGAATTGTCAGTAGCTAATAATTCTTTGAGACTTTGTCCGTTTGGTGTTGTTTTGGGATTGATGAAATTAGCCGTTTTTATATTAAATCCAATACTCCCCCCAGTTTCTGATAATTGTTCTTCTAATTGCGTTCTGTCGGTAACAAAAACAATTTTCCAAGATAACAATTCAGGTTTTAAACGCATTTCACGAACTAAAAACATCATTGTTAATGATTTTCCTGAACCTTGTGTATGCCAAATAATTCCACCACGTTCTAAAGGATTTTTTCCCTCAATTAAACGTTTAGTTGTTAGTTTAACCGATCTGAATTGTTGGTATCTCCCAACTACTTTTATTTTTTTGCCTTTATCGTTTATTTGAAAAACTGTAAATACTTGAATGATGTCTAAAAGATTTCTCCTATCTAACATTCCGGCAACTAATCTTTGTTGGTCGTTTGGCGATGATTTTCCGTGAACCAAATCATTCAATGATTTTGGATATGGATCCGTCCAACGATAAAAATGTTTCTGAATATTTGTAGTAATCGTTCCAAATTTAGCTTCTAAACTACAAGTCGTAATTACAAATTGATTGTAAAAGAATAATTCTTTGTTTCCTTCTCCGCTATCGCCACGTTGCTCTGAATATCGCAATAATTGGTCAATAGCTTCTGGAATTGGCTCTTTTACTTTTGATGATTTTGCTTCGACTATAACTATTGGCAAGCCATTTATAAACAAAACTATGTCAGGAATAATGTTATGATCGGTTCCTGGTATGTTTACTTTGAATTGTGATATAGCTGTAAAAATATTGTTTTCTACATTTTCAAAATCAATATAACGTACTGTTGGACTAACTTCTCCCGTTTCTTCATTTTTAGAAACGGTTGTGTTTTCTAATAATAAATCCAGTACCTTTTGATTGCTTTCTATCAAGCTGTTTTTTTCAAACGTAGTTATTTTGCGTACTACATCATCTATTTGTGGCTCTGTTAAGAAAGGATTTATCGTTTTTAAAGATTTACGCAATTTGGGTTGTAAAACGACCTCTGAAAATGAAGTACGATAACTTTGTTGTGGCGTTTGTTGCAATGCTAATTCCAACACTTCGTTGTTGCTAGAAGCCCAACCTAAACCAATAAGTTGTTCCAAAAAAGGTTTTTCTACGTGTGAATACTCGTCTAATTTTAGACTTGTACCCTGATTGCCTCTGTATTTGTTATCGTTAGTTATTATCATAAGATTTTTTATTAAACTACTTTCTAATCAAAGGTTGGTTTATTACCAATTGATGGCTTTTTAAATTTTGGTTCTACGTGTATATCTCTCAATAATTCTTGTACAAATTTCTCCTGGAATTGGTCATCATCCCTCATATCAACATACTTTCTACCTTTTAATACAGTTGGTATTGCATCTGAATCTGTACCACTTCTGAAAAGGGGTATAAATTTAGACGTATTTACACCTTCCGTAAATACTGTGGCAGATATTATTGAGTATTCATAACCAACACCGCCTGAAAGATCATCTGTTTTCTTTTTGTAATTAGGTGTCATTACACAAATTACTCTTTGTGATTTAGTAATTGATTGTTCCATAAAATGTGGTAAAGGCTTGCCAAGCGAACCCAAATCCCACTTGTCTAAAATGGCATTCACACCGTTTTCACAAAGTTTAGTAGCTAAATTAATTATCCAATTTTCGTGTTCTGGACTGTCCCAAGAGTATGATATAAAAACAGTTGGACAAGTTTCATCAGTTTCATCAGCTTCTTCTGAATTCACTGAAGTAATTTGTTGTGCAGGTATTAATTCTTCAGCAAACGTTACTTCATTTGAGGTGCTATAAAATGGTTCGAAACTGAACTCTTCTTTAGTTACATTTTGAGAAATTGAATTGTCTTCAAAAAGCAATTGAATATTTACATACAACTCTATTCGCTTTTCTTCATCCAAATGGTTGATTAAATCATTATAGAAATCAACACGGCTTGTCGATAATTCCTTTTTATTTCTGTATTCAATGTACTTACTGTACGAAGGTGGTATATCATCAGACAACTCCATAATAAACTTATAAAATTGTGGACCACTCAAATAATGAGTTGCAGTATCTTGAGGGCCTATAATTTTCCATAATTTGAAAAATGCTTTATCCCAATCTGTGTCATCTACTGGAGGAACAATCCAAGGTTTTTGAAGCATTAATTCAGCTTTGTCATCTTCATAAATGTAATTATAACCCTTTTCGGTTAAACGTATACATTCAGGATTTCCCTTTTCATAGGTAAAACACCCGGTAAAAATCAAACCATTAAATACAGTAAAGAACAAATCCTTTTCTTTAGGATTAAGTTTATCAATAAGTCCAAAATTTATAGAACGCATCATAACAATATGACCAGTTTTACAATTTGCTGCTCTGAATTTATCAAAAATTAGTTCAGCTAATTCTCTTTCTTTTTTCATATTTGCACTCTTTTTTTGCCTGATAATAGGTCTTGCATTAATCCGGTTTTAATAGATTTTAGTTTCTTTAGTTCAATTTCATTATATGAAATATTCTTTTTTATTAAATTTATTTTATCTGCAATATTATTTTGTTCTGATATATCTTGTGGATATGTCAATAAAAAATTTTCAACATCACTTTTTGTAATGTTAGGATCTTTCCGTGTACTTACTGCAAATTGCTTCCATTTGAACCTGTAATATTGCAAAATGAATTGAACAAAATCAGAATTCATTTCAAATTTCGGGTTACTCAAACAAGTTATAGCTTGATTTGTTCCTGCCTCTTTTTTAAGTATTGATGTTCTTCCGATTTGTTCCCAACCACCATACATTGCAATTAGTATCGAGTTGATTGGCATTAATTTTAGTGATGTATTATTTAAAGCATAATCTGAAACTTTTTCTTCAGTTTCAAATAAATAATCTTCATTCAAATCAAGTGTTTTTACCCAATTATGTCCTTCACGAGAAAAATATTTTTTATTACTTCTTAAAGGGGTTATACCTGATTTTAAATCATACACATTAGCAATTTGTGAAAAATCCCATTCTTTCGGTATTTTACCTAATGGACTATCTTTAAACTCGTGTGTTTCTTCACTTCTAATATTACCTTTATCATCAATTCCTTTAGTCAATAAGTTTTGCATTAAACCTATTTTAATACGATTGTATTTTGCAATAATTTTTTCTGTTTCTAATATTGCATTATCAGCTTTTGATAAAATTTCTGCTATTTTGGATTGTTCTTTTAGAGCGACAGGTTTTAATATTTTAAAATTCTTTAGTTGTGAAATCTTTATGAATTGAATAGTTGTGCCACTTTGACCCTCTGATAAGTGTTTTATTAAATTTGATTTTAAGTATTGATACAAATATTGAACGTTAACACTAAAATCAGATAAAATATATGTCCTTTGATAAGCTTCAAATTTACCTGTATAATAATGAACAGTACCTACATCGCCATTTCCTGCAATTAATAAAGCTTCCTTGTCAAAGGAATAATATTCCGATGAAAAGACTTTTTTTGAACAAGTAAAAAAAGGATATTCACCAATTGAACTTCCTTGATTTACATCTTTTTTCCCTGTAGCAAAATTTGTCAATTTTGATAATTCAAGATTATCCCAACCATCAGGAATACTATTATTTTCTTCCATGTTAATTTAAATAATTTAAAGCGGTTAGAAAATCGTTTAGTTCATTCATTGTGTTGATTCTGTCTTTTTCAATACTATCAGCCGAAACAAAATATTTATCAAAAAGGTTTTCATAGGCACCAATTAATGCTCTTTTCTCAGCATTTAAGTAGCGTTGCAACTGGTTGTTTATAATATCAAAATGTTTTTTAAGTATTAGTTTTTGAGATTCATCGGTAGTTATCATTCCGCCAATTTCTACTAATAAATTATCCAGTTTGTTTAATTTGTTTGTGATAATGCCTTTGTCTTTGGTTAGTGCAGTAACTTGTTTTGATACTTCAGCAATTGTTTTTTTAGCCTCTATTACTTTAGATAATTTTAATAAAGTTTCAGCTTCCTTTGTTTTATCGGCTTTTAACTGTTTTTCTAATTCAGCTACAGATTTTTTTATTTGTTGAAAATCGGCAGTGTTTTTTAAATCAGCTTTGAAATCAACAATTAATTCTATTGTGGTATTGTTCAGTTTATCCAATTCCGTATTTACTGTTTTTAACAGCTTCACACTTTCTTCCTTTTCCTCTTCAGATCCGTAACGTTTTAGAATTAGTTTAAGTTCTAGTTCGGCTTTCTTGACTTTTAAAGTTGCCTTTAATTCTTTAATCTGTGCTTCAAGTTTCAATATGATTTTATTGATTTCTTGAAATGTTTTTGCCTCATTGAGCTTCTTTTTTTCTTTAACTAAATAATCTATGTTTTTTTTAAGTTGCTCTTTTACTTTGGCATTAGTAACTTTTTCATCTTCCTCTGCTTCGTATTCTAGCAAACTGATTGCTTCTTCAATAGCTTCCTCCAAATTGGTTTCTTTCTCGAATTGGCTTATTTCAAGGTTTTCAATTTCGGCTTGTTCTTTGGTGAAAAATTCTGCAATAAGATATTCATCAGGTATAAGTCCTGCATCCCAACCATTTTGCATAATGGTTTTTAGGTCATACTTGATATTATCCCACCAATTCACGAAAACGCCTGCTACTTGAAATTTATCTAATACACCAACAGGAACAAACTTTTTCTTGATCGTATCCAATAATTCTTTTCTGACTTTTGGTATTTTATCGCCACCTAGAGAAATATAGGAAGTAATTCCTTCTTCCATTGCATTTGGTTTTCCTACTGCTTTTAATGGTGCTAATGTGGAAAAATCTTCTTTTGCTAACTGCCACCAATCTTCCAAATGTAATCCTAAATCTACTAATGTTTTTACAACATTCTGATCCTCTTCGATTTGAGTTTTAATTGCTGCTTTATCTTGTATTACGAAGTCTTTGTATAGTTCGTTTTTAACATTAAACAATGCACTACCATCATAATTAAATTTTTGACAAATTGAGTTTTGAACAGCTTCTATTTCAGTAATAGGAATACCACCCACTAAATGCGCTTTTACATCTTCAGGTTCAGGTTCAGGTGTATTGTCAACGTATCTTCTTATGTTTAAAGTAAATTCGTTTTCTTCAATCGTTTTTAAATCAACTAACTTGGAGTATTTAGGTTCTTCAACTTTATTTGTAAAAACATAATCAATTTTCTCAATATCCTCTGGACGTAAGGAATTTTGCTTTTTACCTTCTGCAAAGTCTTTGTCTGCATTGATAAAAAACACTTTATTCTTTAAGTTATCCGGTTTATTTTTATTTAAAACAATCAAACAAGCGGGAATTCCTGTACCATAGAATAACTGAGGTGGCAAACTTATGACCCCTTCAATTACATTGTCTATTAACATTCCTTCTCTAATTTCCTTTTCTTTTCCACCTCTAAATAAGACACCGTGAGGCATTACAACGACCACCTTCCCGTTCTTTTTACAACTTGCCAACATATGTTGCACAAACATAAAATCAGCCTTTTTACCATCTTCAGGAGCAAAGCCATAAGGAAAACGAGATTTGTATTTCATCTCGGCCTCTTTATAATTTTGAGAAAATGGAGGATTAGCAATTACCCTGTCAAATTGTAATAGTTTACCATCTTTTTCATTTAATGGTTCTTCTAATGTATCACCATATTCAATAGTGTATTTGGAAATGTTGTGTAAGATTATATTCATTTTACAAATTGCAACTACAGTGGGGTCCATTTCTTGACCAAACAATTCTAAATTATTAGCATCTTGCCCTTGCTCCTCAATGTACTGATGTGCCTGGATTAACATTCCTCCCGACCCTGCTGTTGGGTCATAAATTGACATTCCTTCTTCAGGTTTCATCAATTGTACTAACAATCTAACTACTTGGTTTGGTGTATAAAATTGCCCTCCTTTTTTCCCTCCTTCATCAGCAAAGTGTTTTAATAAGTATTCATAAGCAGCACCTAATAAATCTGGAAACTCAAAGTTTTCATTAATTAACGCCGGAAACGAATTGAAGTGTTCCAACATCTTGATAAGGTCATTATTTTTTACAATTGCCTTTCCATCGACCTCCTTGTTGAAATTAATTCGACCTTTAAAAATACCTGATAATGTTTCTGAATTTGCGTCTTCAATTGCATCTAATGCTTTGTTTAGCATTTGACCAATATTGCTTTTTAAATATTTTATTGGAGGTTGTGGATTTTCGTTTTCATCAATAAAACCTTCGTTCCATCTTGCTCTTTTAGGAACAAAAAAAGTATCGCCATAGGTTACTTTGTCTTCTAGAACAATCGCTAAAGTTTCTTCGTCTAAATGTGCGTAATCTGTTTTTTTATATTGCCCTCTTTTTTGTTCAAATATGTCAGACATTCTTTTTAGGAAAAGCATTCCAAATATAAACTCCTTGTATTCAGATGCATCCATTTTACCTCTCAGTATATCGGCTGCTTTCATTAAAAAGCCTTCTAATTGAGAAAGTTTTATTTTATCGTTTTTCATTGTTTTTACCTTGTTTAGGGGTGCTAATATAGCTATAAGAAAATTAATCTATTCAAGTAACTAAATTTAATTCTTAGGTGATCTGTCTGCTGTTACAAATATAAAAACCGCAAATAGATTTCCTTTACGGTTTCCCACATTACTATTTAAAACTATTAGAATTCGCTCCCCATTTGCTTATTTAATCTACAATTCCTTTTTCCCTTATAATCCCTTTTCTTTATGTTTTCAGGTTAGTTCTTTTGATAAAATAAAAAAGTGGGTAAACCGTGTCAATTAACTGCATTCTATAATCATCCTTGTGATAAACAATATTATCATTCAAATCATTATATTTATGGATTGACATCAATAAAGGAATATCCATATTAATATCTTCGAAGTTCTTTTTAAGTTTTACGAATCCTTCTTTGTACGCTGCAGTCTTTAATCGTGAAGCTGTCGCAATAGATATTTTAAAAATCTTACTTACACCAATAACAGAAACAGGAGCCAATTTCTTTTTATAGTTGAAAGTTGGAGATGGAAAATTATAGGTACACCCTTTTATTTGTACGCTTTTCTTTCTCTTCACTTTTCTCCAAAAATCCTTATGGAGATAACCATAAATAACTGCCCCTGTAACTGCTTGTATTTTATTATAAGTATTGTAATCTATTGGAAATGCTAATCTAACTTCCCAACCGTGAAATTGTCTTATTTTGTCAAATGAATTGATTGTATAATAGCTCGTTCTTTCATTATAAGTTAGAAAGTTCAACTCCTGTAAGAGGTGAATGTATCTAAGTGATGTTTTTCTGCATTTTATTTGTAGCAGAAATTCAATAATCAATAACCCTTTTGAATCTAATTTGACCTTTCCTTCTGTGAAAGTAAGTTTCAAAAAAAGAAAAAAGTTCAAGTCTTTTTGATAACCAAATTTCTGAGCATCGATAAACATTTCAATAGGCACCGAAATATGTTTGTTGGCCTTTACTTTTTTTTTATCGCTCCGAATTCTTGCACTAGCATTTTATTTACTGCTTCAATAGTATAGAAAAATTTACCATCCTTTTGAGTGTATTCAATAACTCTCTGTTCTCTCCAAAATCTTCCGGTTCCGGAACAGAATGCCATTATATATTGAAATTCTTCGTCATCAATTGTCAAATCCGTTGTATTTTGGTTTTGTCTTTGAATAACTTTATTTGTTATTTCCTCTAATCGTTTTTCTATGTTTTGGAGTCTTTCTGCACGTGAATGGACCATAATAATAGTTTTGATGTGATATATTTTTTTTTTGAATTTTGAGCAACTTGTAGACTATAGTATATTTATGGTCTACTTGAAATAAGAAAAACCTCTGCCCTACTTTTTGAGTAAGGTGAGGTTTTCTAATAATTCGCTTCTTTTATAATACCGGCGCGCTCCTATGCCATAGGCTTTAACTTTGCCAGCATTGGTCCAAGCCCACAAAGTCGAAGAATCGATTTTGAGAAATTGACAGGTTTCGTCTCTTGAAAGCAATTCCTCGGAATTGTCTTTTGTTTTAATTTCTTTTTGAAATTCTTGAATTCCGTTTTTAACGGATGTGCCTATCAGTTGTTGAAGTTGTTCAACTGTTAAGGTTTCGAGTAGGATTGAGTTTGTGATCATATAAATTTTGCTTGTTTAAATTATTAACAAGGCAAAATTCACTTTAAGAGGAGGCTTTTATCAACCCGTTTTCATTCTATTGACGGTATGATTTTGTTCTTTTTGCGGAACGGTTTATTATTTTAGTTGAATAAGCTCTTTTGCGGTAGAATAAGCCATTATTTTAGCATCAGTTGAGCATTTATCTGATGTTTTAATTTTATCAATACAAATTTCGTATGGTTCACCGCCAATCCAGTCAATAAACATTTTCGGCTTAAAATGAGGTAAGATATAACCGTCTTTGTACATCATTCTATATATAAAACTAAAGTCGGCAAGTTGATTCTTGCTATCTTTATAATAAGAGAATAATTTTTCAAATAAATAAAAAGAATCACCATTTGAGAAAATATGAATATATAGATTTTCATTTCCAGTTTTATCTTCAACCCCTAAACTTTCTTCAATATAATTTGAGCTTGAAATATGTTTTTTTGATTTATATATCCCATCTTCAAGAGTGATTTTTAGAATTTCATTTTGGCTTTTTTCTTCCTCATTCTTATCTCTTAACTCTATATTTTCTACAAACTGTTTGATTAAATCTTGTTTCTCTTTAAGAAAAGTTATTTTTTTATTATGAGAAAAATGGAATTGCTTACCAATTATTGTAATTAATTCATAAACTCTACCAAAATTAGGGATTTGTGATTGATAAAAATCATCCGGATAGTCATCATAATTTTTTAAGTCACATAAAATATTTTCCAAAAATTCTAACTCAACATCAATGAAATCATCTTGACTAGCATCTCTAAAATATTCTAAAAATGCTTTTAAACGCCAATCATAATTATGTTTGTAATTGTCAAATGAACAGCCAAAAAAGAAAATATTTTTTTG
This sequence comes from Flavobacterium sp. DSP2-3-1, assembly GCF_049896865.1. NCBI lineage: Bacteria > Pseudomonadati > Bacteroidota > Flavobacteriia > Flavobacteriales > Flavobacteriaceae > Flavobacterium > Flavobacterium sp. DSP2-3-1. Next base: position 47,208 of record NZ_JAFCVD010000015.1, read on the forward strand.
ATCTAATTCTTTTACCAATTTTAAAAAAGAGTCCCTTACTTCTTTTTTTTGTATGTTTTCCCACTCTTTAAAGTTAAAGCCTGTAGTAAAGTTGCGTTTTAATTGTTCAATTTTTGTGTATTCTACTTTTAAACAATACTCTTCAATAAATTTTTCATTTAAGATAAGGTATTCATTTTCGGAATTTAATAAAGGATCATTATCAAGGTTTTCGTTATAAGTAACAGGAACGATAATACCTTTGCCAATATTTGTAAATTCAAAATTGTTTGCTTTTTCAACTTCCATCTTCTAAATAATATTTAAAAATAATTAGTTAATTCCATCGCAATATCTTTATTGCTTTTTCCTATGTAAGTTAAAAACATACCTTCAGTTGTATGACCAGTAATATACATTAAAAATGAGGTTGGTATAATTCCGTAATTATTACTAGCAAAGGATCTTCTTCCAATATGACTTGAAACCAATTCCCATTTTTCATAATCTTTTTCAACTTTTACTTTAGTTTCGTGGTCGAATTTCACACCGTGTGTAGGTTGTTTTATTTTAGCTGCTTGACAAACCTTTTTAATATGCTCGTTGTATTTTTGGTCTGAAATCTTTCTTGGGAAATTACCATCGTATTTTTTAAGTATTTCCATAATTTTTGAGTGCAATGGAATTGTCATTATTTTATCGGTTTTAACCTGGGTAAATTCGATTAAAGGTTTTAGTTCTCCTGTTTTATTTTTCTCGTATCTAATCATTGATTTATCAAAACGTAAAAAGTCAGAAACCCTCTGGCCACAATAGCAGCTTATTAATAACCAATCACGAGCATTTTCTAAACCATCGGTTAAATCTTTGCTTTCAATATTTTCAATGCTTTCAATTTCTATTGGTGTTAAATAGATGCTTTCAACTTTATAGTACTTTGCTTTGATACTATCTAATTGATGATGTGTTTCAACTCCATTTGCTTTAGCGTGCTTGCAAAATGTTTTGATGAAACGAATATTTCTAGCTGTAGTATTTGGAGCATAACCAACACTGATGGAATATTTTTCAAAATCCATTTTGAATTTAGTGTCAATGTCACGAATATATAAGATTGATTTAGTATGTTTCTGATATCGCTCCAATAGATGTTTAATAACATTGCATTTTGTTATAGTACTACTTTTTACATCACGTTTTTTAAAGTCTATAAAAGTATCAATGTAATCCACAAGTTTATCTGTATGCTTTTCGCCTACTTGTGGTGGGTTCACAAAATCCTTCAACCATTGTGCGTCAACAGTTTTTACACCTTTACTTTTGTTGTACGCCTTTAGGAGGTCATTTTTTAAAGTTGCTAAATCTGTATCAAGATTTGCGAAGTCAATTAACTTCATAGCTTTCTTCGTTGGTCTTTGTTCCGCTTCCTCCCAGTTATCAATGTCAATATGATAATTTGTCTTAGCTTTGATGTCAAGAGTTCTTCCATCACGTAATCGAACATAAATTACTGCTGGACTATTTTTGCTTTGCAAAAGAAGATTGATAGAAGCCATAATTTTGCCTTTTTATATAACATAAAGATACAAAATCTAGTCCACATCTAGCCCACATTTATCAAAAACTATCCAAATTAATCCCTAATTATCCAAAGATAATTATTAAAAAAACCTTGTAAAGTATTGAATTTATTGACTTAACATATATAGATGGTATTTTCATTTTTTTGGGAATTTGTAAAATTGTAGTCCCTCTTTCTCCGCCACATAAGGTTTCAAAAGAAACTTTAAAAGTCAAAAGCCTTTAAATAGTAGTATTTAAAGGCTTTTTCGTTTTTTATAATGTGTCAAAATACACACATAGAATCAAAGAACAGTGACCCTATTGGTGACCCTATTTTATTTTCATCCATTTTCGAGAAAATAGGGTCACTAAATCGGAAGAATTCCCCGGGAATTCCCCGCCGACACTAGCAACTCTCAAAGTTTTTAAATCAATTTGATTATTAATTTAAAAACAAGAAGTTATGTTAAAAGTAATTTTTTATCTCAAAGCTGGAAAAGCTAACAAAAAGGGAGAATCTCCCATTTTTGCCCGTATCTCTTACAACCAACAGTCCATCACGATGACAACCGGTAAATCAATTCTAAAAGAAAGTTGGCTGTTTACCAAAAACCTCAGAACGGTGCTTAAACTTGAAAAGGAAAAGGTATTAAAACACAGCTTGGATCTTTTCCAATTGAATATCGAAAAGAAATTTAATGAACTAGCTAAGGTAAGTTCTGATATTTCACTGGTATAGGTTAAAAATGAATTTAACGGTAAAACCACTAGTCAAACAAAAGGCTCGAGCATTTTAGAAATCATGGATAAGCACAATGCTTTCTTTGAAAAAAAAGTAACGGCTGGAAAGCGATCTAAAGCTTCATTCCAAAAGTATGGACGTTCCAAGGAATTACTCGTAAACTTTATGAAGCAGCAGTATGGAGTCGAGGATCTTCATTCTAATGAGATTTCCAGCGCTTTTGTTTACAATCTTGAATCGTACCTAAAGTATGAAAGTAGTTTTAAAGGAAGAATAGGCATTAAAAATAACTCGATAGTAAAGTATATGAGAATGTACAAAACTGCCTGTAATTATTGTATTAGAATGGGATTAATGGAGAAGAATCCATTTAATCTTTACGATGGAAAGTTAAGTATCAAAGATGCTGTATTTCTAACACATGAAGAATTAGATCGAATTGAGAATAAGAAATTTTCAGTAAAACGATTGGAGCGCGTTAAGGATGTTTTCCTTTTTAGTTGCTAAACGGGTTATGCCCCAGTTGACGCCTCTAACCTTACGGCAAGTAATATATTTCAGGATAGTAGTGATGCACTTTGGATTATGACTAATAGGGCAAAAACAGCAATTAGAGCAAATGTTCCTATCCTACCTCCCACCCAGAAGATTATTGATAAGTACAAACATCTCCAGATTGGATTAATACCTCAGATTTCTAATCAGAAAATGAATGCTTATCTTAAGGAGATTGCTGATTTGTGCGGTATAACTAAAAATCTGACGTGGTATGTCGCAAGACATACTTTTGCAACTACGGTAACCTTAGGGAACGGAGTGAGGATAGAAAATGTTTCATCCATGATGGGTCATACTAATATTAAGCAAACACAACATTATGCAAAAGTATTAGATGTAAATGTAATGGAGGATATGTCAAAACTAAAGTAAAAATACAGCTGATCTCCAAATACAAGATACTTTCAAGTAAAATCCAACTAAATAACAAAAGGATTCCAATTGGAATCCTTTTGTTATTTCTAATAGTATCATTTATCAAATATTTTGTAATATAACATATATATAAAGCAAAACACAGATCAAAATTCCATTTTCATTGCTCGTTTTCGGATGATATTTTTTTTAATTTTAATAGCTTCTTACAAATATAAGTCACCGAGTTTAGTATAGGGTAAAATTCCCGTCTGTCGATATTTAATAATGGTGTTATTTGACAATCCAAATAGCTTCTTTAAATCCTCATTCCTATAGTTGTAAGTCGATTCGTTAATTTTATCTAGAAATTGTTACTGTTTATCTCGATAAGTAAAGCCTTTAGATTCAGAAAATTGTTTACTGATATTCTCAATATTTATTTGCATTTTAGAATCCCCAACATACGTAAAGTTTGTTTGTACAAAATGCTGCATTTTACTCCTATTAGAATTTTCTGCTTTTGCATCAAAAAATAAAATTTTTTCATCCATAAGAATATAGAAGAACTGCGCCAAATCTCTTTTATTGAAGTTTGAAATACATTTTTCTAATTTTAAACCGTTTTTTGCACGATCATTTTTTTTGTAAAGTAAATTCTTTTCCTTCATTAAGATCTCAATACATTCAATTTTCCCAAATAACGTTTCTACTACTTTGGTAAGCTCCTCAATTGTTAACTTTTTCATAGCTCTTTTCCTTTGGAAATTTAACTTCTACATCAAATAGAGAATATGGAAAATAAATGGTACTCCCTTAATTTCGCTTGCGGGTGGACTTGTAAATAATATAACCATACTCGTTGAGTTCCCGCATACATTTACGGTATGTTTTTGGCGAAGCGATCTTCGCTAAATCCATAATTTCATATCGGTACGCTTGTATTGGATTATTAAAACCCTTACCCGCTCTAAACTGCAATAGTGCAACATAAATACCAATATGCGTTATGCTAATACGGTAGTCATTCTCTATTGCTTTAAAGAAATCGGATAAGGGCTTTAGTAGTTCCATCAAAATCTACATTGAATTAGACTGTTTTCTTTTTCTCTTTTTGGCTTCCTGGGGAGCGGCAGGTCCATCGTCATCAGTATTTTGACTCTGTTTTTTATTGTCCTGCTTCTGTGAGGTATTTTGTCCTTCTGATTGCTTTTCCACTTTCGTCTGGCGGTTGTCAATACGTTTTAGATTTCCATTATATGCATTGATGGTTTTAAACTGTGGATTAGCTTCAATATAATGCTTGACTTCTTTACCGTCTTTCACGAAAGTGGCCGATTGTAAGTTTCCTTTTTTTAGGGAATCCATTAAATCTTCTTTAAATTTACGAGTATTCAGTTCCTTGATTGGATGTTTGGACAGTGCTACCTCCAGATCATAACCATAATTTTGATGATACTGATTCAGTTTGAAATTGCCCGCACTGTCAGCTTCCTTAAAATGCATTTGCACCCCATCACTGGAAACATTGTTAGCGGTCAATTAACTGGTGACACTGCCAAGCAATTGTCTTGACGTTTTGGTAAGATTATGCAAGTCAGAGAACCACTATCTATTAACAGCGTTGACACCTCCATAAGCCGTTCGATACAATTAGAGTCGGCCGTCCCGCCTTCTACCATTTCTTACTTAAGTTCCGGTGAATTCGTCGGTATGGTTGCTGAAGATCCTGACTGCAAAATTAAATTAAAAACATTTCATTGTGAAATACTCAATGACCATGATGTGCCAAAAAAAGAAGAGGCTAATTATAAAGATATTGCAATACTAATAAAGATTGATACTTCGATGGTACAGCGAAATTATCTGCAGATAAAACAAGATATTCAAGAGATTATGCAATTTGAAATGGAACGACTACTGATGATTCAGGACTGGCTTATTTGATGTTGAAAAAATAAATTCCTTTCAGATACTAGATTCAACTAATTAATGCAACTTTTAGGGGGGAGATAAAGACATTTTTTCAAAAGAAAGGACTTTTAAAAAGCCCTCTCTCTCGAATGGAATAAATGTTCTTTATTTGCTCCTGAC
>NZ_JAFCVD010000016.1:0-49560 GCF_049896865.1 Flavobacterium sp. DSP2-3-1
CAAAAACTGGTTTTAAACCTGCCAAAGCTTCTACAGAAGTCCCTGCTCTGGGACCTTCGTCTTTATTTACTATATAGGATTTTGTTTCTTTTTTACCGTTCTCGTTGATAAATGTTTGTACTACCGTAATAGGAACAATTTGTTTGTCAAATTTACCGTCGGCTTGCGCTTTCAGGGCTTTCATGTGCGAGTTATAAGCAAACTCATCTTGGTCGGCACGAGATACATTATATTGTTTGGCAACCGCTTCTGCAGTTAATCCCATTCCCCAATAGTAATCTTCGTTTCCAGCTTTTGCAACAGCATAATCCGGAGTCGGTTTGTAGCCTCCCATCGGAATAAAACTCATGCTTTCAGCACCACCAGCAATAATACAATCTGCCATTCCAGACTGGATTTTGGCTGTAGCCATCCCGATTGTCTCTAATCCTGACGCGCAATAACGGTTAACAGTAACACCCGGGACGTCTTCGATTTTTAATCCCATCAAAGAGATCAATCGTCCCACGTTTAATCCTTGTTCCGCTTCCGGCATCGCATTTCCTACCATCACGTCGTCAATACGCTTTTTGTCGAAATCAGGCAACTCATTCATCATAAACTGAATCGTTTCTGCTGCCAATTCATCAGGACGTTTAAATCTAAACACCCCTTTTGGGGCTTTCCCCACGGCTGTTCTGTATGCTTTTACTATATAGGCTGTTTTCATAACTATTATTTTGAATTTTGAATTATAAACTTTAGATGAAGCTCATTCCTAATTTATAATTCCTAATTTTTACTTTAAAATTAATTTCTCAACGGTTTCCCTTTGGTTAACATAAATTGGATTCTCTCCAATGTTTTTCTTTCTGTACAAAGTGACAAGAAAGCTTCACGTTCCAAATCCAATAAATATTGTTCGGTTACTAAAGTTGGTTCGGACAAATCACCACCAGCCATAACATAAGCCAGTTTGTTAGCGATTTTTTTGTCGTGTTCCGAGATGTATTTTCCGGCTTCCATTTGATCAGTTCCCACTAAGAACATTCCCAACGCTTGTTTTCCAAGAACTTTTACATCGCTTCTGCGAATTGGTTGTGTGTAACCTGCTTCGGCCATCAGTAGTGCGTGTTTTTTTGCTTCGGCAATCTGACGGTCTTTATTCACTACAATAATATCTTTTCCTTGTTGTAATAGTCCGGTATCAAAAGCTTCGTAACCTGAAGTAGACACTTTTGCCATAGCGATAGTCAAGAAATATTCTTGCAATACATTTAATTCCACGTCATTTTTATGAAACAAATCTGCTGCACGCAATGCCATTTCTTTCGATCCGCCACCGCCAGGAATTACCCCAACACCAAATTCCACTAATCCCATATACGTTTCCGCTGCCGCAACTACTTTATCGGCATGCAAACTCATTTCGCAGCCACCGCCAAAAGTCATTCCGTGTGGCGCAACCACAACTGGAATTCCAGAGTATCTCACGCGCATCATCGTGTCTTGGAACATTTTGATAGCCATATTCAACTCATCATACTCTTGCTCAACCGCCATCATAAAAATCATTCCAATATTAGCACCAACAGAGAAATTTGCTGCTTGATTTCCAATTACCAAACCCTGATATTCTTTTTCAGATAAATCAATTGCTTTATTGATAGCGGCCAAAACATCACCACCGATTGTATTCATTTTAGATTGGAATTCTAAATTCAAAATTCCGTCTCCTAAATCTTGTATAATGGCACCGCTGTTGCTCCACACTTTTTTGCTTTCGCGAATGTTGTTCAGGATAATAAAGGCATCCTGACCCGGAACTTTAGTTTGTGATTTTGCTGGGATATCGTAGAAAAAAGTGGCGCCTTCTTTAATAGAATAAAAACTAGAACTTCCGGAAGCCAACATATCATTTACCCAAGCAGCTGGTTCAAGACCTTCCGCTTTCATGATTTCGATTCCTTTTTCGACACCTATGGCATCCCAAATTTCGAATGGACCATTTTCCCATCCGAAACCGGCTTTCATCGCATCGTCAATTTTATATAATTCATCTGAGATTTCAGGAATTCTGTTCGAAACATAAGCAAACATTCCAGCAAAACTTTTTCTGTAGAATTCTCCTGCTTTGTCTTTGCCTTTCACCAGAACTTTAAAACGGTCAATAGGTTTATCAATCGTTTTTGTCAGTTCCAAAGTTGCAAAAGAAGCTCTTTTAGCCGGACGGTATTCTAAAGTGTCTAAATCCAAGGACAAAATATCCTTGTCTACTTTTTTATAAAATCCTTGACCAGTTTTGCTACCCAACCATTTGTTTTCCATCATTTTGTTGACAAAATCCGGTAATTTGAACAACTCGTGTTGTTCGTCATTAGGGCAGTTTTCGTAGATTCCGTTGGCAACATGTACCAAAGTATCCAATCCAACAACATCTACCGTTCTAAAAGTAGCCGATTTTGGTCTTCCAATAACCGGACCAGTCAATTTATCGACCTCTTCAATCGTTAGCCCCATTTCTTTAACCAGATGAAACAAACTTTGAATACCATAAATCCCAATGCGGTTCCCAATAAATGCTGGAGTATCTTTGGCCACGACCGAAGTTTTCCCCAGGAATTTAGAACCGTAATCCGTAAGGAAATCTAAAACTTCCGTTGCCGTTTGTGGGCCAGGAATGATTTCGAATAATTTTAAATAACGCGCAGGGTTAAAAAAGTGTGTTCCACAGAAATGCTTTTGAAAATCCTCACTTCGTCCTTCACTCATAAAATGAATTGGAATTCCAGACGTGTTGGAGGTTACTAAAGTTCCTGGTTTCCTAAATTTTTCTATTTGTTCAAAAACCATTTTTTTGATATCCAAACGTTCCACCACAACCTCAATAATCCAATCGGCAGTAGCGATTTTCGCCATGTCATCACTTGTATTTCCAGTGGAAATTCTGCTGGCAAATTTCTGATTGTAGATAGGAGAGGGCTTCGATTTTAATGAGTTAGCCAAATGCTCGTTCACTAATCGGTTTCTTACAATTTTGCTTTCTAAAGTAAGCCCTTTTTTGGCTTCTGCGTCGGTAAGTTCTCTTGGAACAATGTCCAACAGTAAGACTTCAACTCCAATGTTAGCAAAATGACAGGCAATTCCTGAACCCATAATTCCGGATCCAATTACTGCAACTTTTTTAATTGTGCGTTTCATATAAAATAATATTTGTTTTTTATTGAGCCAATGTAATTCGCATTGCAGCAATCAGTTTTTAGGACTAATTGTTGATTATGCTTATTTCAAACTTCGTTTGTATTTGTTTTTTCAGTTTGCTCCGCCAGTTCGCTGACGCTCGCGTGATTAAATATATTCTTATCTTGAATTAATTCGTTAATCGTTTCCGCAACCTCTATAAAGTGTTGGAGTTTCTCTTGCGAAATAGTTTGTTTCACTGTTTCATTGAATTTCAAAACCGTATTTTTTGACAATTCTCTTTTTTCTTTACCAAAATCCGTCAGGTAAATCAATACACCACGACCATCTTCGGGATTTTTCTTGCGAATGATTAAGCCTTTTTCCTCCATAGATTTCAGGGTTCTGGTTAGGCTGGTAGCTTCCATTCCCATTTTCGGACCTAATGAGGTCGATGGCGTTCCACCTTCCTTATCAATACTTAATAAAGCGAATCCAGTAGCCATGCTCGCATCGTATTTCGACGCTTCTTCATTATACATTCTGGCCACCGCTTGCCAGGTGGCACGTAAAATATAATCTATTGTTTTATCTTTCATAAGTAACTATATCGATTTCAAATATAATAAAAAATACTATGCATGCATAATATATTAAAATATTTTTTTGTTAAAAAGCATTAAATATAAAAAATCCCCGCTGAAATAGAGGAGATTATACCGTTTTCTAAGAGTAATTAATATTCTTTGGGCGTATCCCTCCGGGTCGGGCTGTTCGTTGTATCTTTTATAAATTCCCCACCCCGAGGCTTCGGGATGGGGATTTATAAATGGATGCCACTTCCATCCCTTACGCGAATCCTGCAAAGGAAAAATAATGGGATTTGTAATTTAATTGGTGGGATTATACTTTGATTTAGCTATGTTTGTAAATTAGTATTAATTTTTTGAATATGATAGGAATCGAAGTTTTTTCTGGACCTGGTGGTATGTCTTTAGGAGCAAAATCTGCAGGTATCAATGTTAAAATTGCAGTAGAGAAAGACTATTATGCAGCACAAACTTATTCAAAAAATCATAAAGAAACGACTGTTGTAATTGATGATATTACTAATATTAAAGAGTTTGTTTTTGATAGAGGAAAAGAACAAGTTGTGCTTTTTGGAGGACCTCCTTGCCAAGGTTATTCTAGTTCTAACCAAAAAAATAAATCTAAAGAAAATCCTAAAAATTGGTTATTTAAAGAATTTATAAGATGTTCTAAATTAATAATGCCGGATTGGATTGTTATTGAAAATGTAAAAGGGCTTTTAAATCTTGATAAAGGTTTTTTTTTAAATGAAATTTTTAAAGACTTGAATGAATTAGGATATACCGTTAATTATAAAGTCTTAAATTCTGTTGATTATGGTGTACCTCAAAAAAGAGAAAGAATATTTATAGTGGCTTCTCTTAATGGAATTGCATTTGATTTTCCATCAAATAAATTAGAATCTTACATAACTGTTGGTGATGCATTGACAGATTTACCAATTTTGAATAATGGACAAATATCTGATAAACTAGAATATAATTCAAAATCTGAATCAAACTACTCAAAGCTAATGAGGTGTAATGCCGATAAGGTAAAAAATAATTATGTTTCTAAAAATTCGGATTTAATCATAGACCGATATACGCATATCCCTCAAGGGGGAAATTGGAAAAATATACCCAATGAGTTAATGAGTAATTATAAAGATCATTCGAGATGTCATGGTGGAATTTACAGAAGATTATCGAATGATTCTCCATCAGTAGTTATAGGCAATTATAGAAAAAATATGTTAATTCATCCCACACAAAATAGAGGTTTGTCAGTGAGGGAAGCTGCGAGATTACAATCATTTCCTGATAATTTCGAATTCTTGGGACCAATAAACCAACAACAACAACAGGTCGGCGATGCTGTTCCTCCTTTATTAGCTAAAGCAATTTTTGATAAATTAATGGAATACAAAAACATATGAGTTGGAATGATACTTCCTTTGAAAAGGAAATGATGAAATTTTTTAGGGGAAAAGGGGATTCTTCTGACGTATTATTTAAAAGATACGCAAGTGTAAGAGATGCAATGTATGAGGATGGTTTTTTTGGAGAAATAAAAGGGCAAGAACCTAGTCTTTCTGATCATAGTGAAAAACACATACAAGATGTTTTTTCAAGAGCTTATAAAATTATGGGAGAAGATTCATTCTGTTATTTTAATGAAACAGAGATATATTGTTTAGCTTTAATGATTTTATTTCATGATGTGGGAAATATTTTTGGTAGAAAGGGACATGAGGCTATTCGAAATATTGCGGAAGTTTATAATAAATATAGAGCGAATTATCAAAATTATGGTAATGAAAGAAGGATAATAAGTACTGGAGCAAGTGCTCATTCTGGCAAATCTAAATCGGGCAATAAGGATACTTTAAAGGATTTGAATGACGATAATCTTGATTCTAATTTAGTTAGATTAAGAGAATTGTCATCTATTTTAAGATTTTCAGATGAACTTGCCGAAGGTAAACAAAGGACTTGTTCATTTTTAATAGATAAAGGATTATACAGTGAAGAAAGTATGATTTTCCATAAATATGCACAGATAACTAATATTTTTCCCGATAGAAATTTAGGTAGAGTTTCAATCACATATAATATTGATATTCCGGTAGATTTTAATAAAGATGAGCAAGAGAAATTAAAAAATTTACTCAAATTTACTTATTATAGAGCACATAAATTAGATGAGGAAAGAAGATACACAAAATATTATTCTGAAATATTAAAAGTCTTTAAAACAGTTTCGGTTGTATATAATTTTACGAAAAATCATATACCTATTGATATTGAATTAAAACAAATAATTTTTGAAGATAAATATCCTATTCCAGGAGAATTAAAAGTAGTCGATGGAGTTGAATTAGAAACAATTTTTACTAAAAAAGATGAAAATTATAATATTGAAAAAATTATTAATTCAATAATTACAATAACTTAATTATGGAAAACCCATTTGTTTTTGATAGACCAAATAATGTAAGTGTTGATAATTTTTTAAAGTTTTATATTAAAGATAATACTTACACTAGATTTCTAGAATCAACGAGAAATATTCTATTAATCGGGGTAAGGGGAAGTGGGAAAACTTCAACATTAATGTATTATTCGTATCCTATTCAACTTATTAATGAAGAAGTACAAAATAAGCAGGAAATTATAGGAATACATATACCTTGCAAGAATCCCTTATTTGAAAAAAAAGAACATTTACTTTATAAAAGAGAAATTAAAAAATATATAGTAGTTGAACATTTCTTATGTATTAATATAATCTCATGTATTTGTGACACTTTTATTCAAACTATTGATAGTTTAGAATTAGAAAGCGAAATTGAATTAGAAATTATTGATAATATATCATTTATTTTAGATGCTAATTTTAGTCATGGAAAAAATATTTTTGATAAATTAAAATTGTATGTAAGTAAAGAATCGATGTCAAGTCAACGAAAGCTAATCAATGAAGATTTAGAAAGTTTTATTGATTTTTCATTTTCTTTCAATAATACAATTATCCCAATTTTAGAACAATTAAAAAGGATTCCAAAATTGAAAAACTCTCATTTCTCATTATTTTTTGATGATATACAAGATTTAAGTCAAATTCATAAAGAAGTAATTAATTCATGGATTTCATTCAGAGATAACAAACTATTTAGTTTTAAAATAGCAACCGCTGATATAAAACCATTTTATATTACAGCTAATGGAGGAGTAATTTTAGAGGGACATGATTTTGTGAAAATTGATTTGACCAAAAGATTATTCAATAAAGATTCAGAGTTTAGTAAGTTCGCTAAAGATGTAATAAATAAAAGATTAAAAATTGCCGGAATAGATTCTAATGTTAATGATTTTTTTCCTGTAAATGAAAGTTTCAGTGAAAATTTAAAACTAGGCAGAGAAAAAGCACACGAATTGGCTAAAGTAAAATTTCCAAATCCAACCGGAACACAAATAAGTGATTATGTAGTTAAATATGGAAGAGCAATAGCTTTTAGAAGAATTCCAAAATCAAATTTACCAAAATATTCAGGATTTGACACAATTGTAGATATTTCAACGGGGGTTATTAGAAATTTACTTACTCCCATTTTTTATATGTATGAAAAAGAAGTCTCCAACTCAGGAGTCAAATTAATTAATTCAATACCGCCAAATACACAATCTGAAATTATAAAAACTATTAGTGATGATTATTGGAATAAATTAAGAAATATTGATTCAGAAATAGAAGATTGTTCAATTGATTTTGCTAAAGCAATTAATAATTTCTTTAATCAACTAATGATTTATTTAAGGAAGAGATTGAATGATGAAAGTATTTCAGAGCCTAGGGCGTTAAATTTTATTATATCCCAAAGTAATGAAGCTTTAGATTGTAAAATAATGCCAATAATTGATGTTTGTTTAAGAAGCACATTATTGTATAGAAGAACGGTAAACGATAAAGCTACCGGGAAAAAATTACATCTCTATGTTCCTAACAGACTTTTATTGCCAACGCATGGTTTAGATCCTCACGGACAATATTCACATTTCCCTATTTCTGGAAAATCATTTGTGGATGCTGCTTATTTTAATAAAGCAATCCCATTATTTAGCGAAGAATTTGATGATAATAATGAACAGTTACAAATTGAATTTGAATGAAAAATTACACATTAATTACTGTTTTAGGTTGGGAAGATCGGTTTATTAAGGGACTTGAATTAACTTTAGGCAAATTTTCAGTTTATAAAATTATTTTAATTTGCTTTGAAGATTATCTTGATATGGATAATATGAAAGATAACATTGAAAAAGTTAAACATTTATCTATAGAAAAGAATATAGGATTGGAATATATTAAATTGAAGTATAATGAATCAATCCATAATTGGAATATTCTTGAAGAATATTTTAAAAAGAAGGATAATAATTATTTGTTGAATATTACTACAATACCACGAGAAACTATTTGGACATTATTTTTCTTTATAAAAAAGCATGCTGAAAGTATAAACTATATATATTTTAAACCTACAAGCTATTGTAAAGATTGGTTAACAAAGAATCACAAAAATCCAAGATTGCTATTTAAACATTCTGGTATTTTTGATTTAAATAAAGAGCTAGTATTGTTTGTAATAGCAGGTTTTGATAATTCAAGATTAAATCAGATTATAGAATTTTATGAACCTTCTAAAATTGTTGTTTTTTATCAAAAAGGAAGGCAATTTGGCAATGGGAATAGAAATAAAGATTTTAGTACCTATATGAAGGTTCATGACAAGTATTGTGAAATTATTGAGATTGACACGTATAATGTTAGGGAAACTTCTGAAATTATTTATAATAAATATATAGAATATATTGATTTATATAATGTTATTATTGATTCTCAAGGACCAAAAATATCTGCATTAAGTGTTTACGAAGCTTATATGAAATCCGAGAACAAAATTGCACTAGCTTATGTTTCTGCTAAAGATTTTAATTCTAATTATTCACAAGGGATTGATTTAGAATGTATAAAGGGTGAATTTTATTTGTAAAATAGTTGGTTTTTTATATACTAAATATTTTTTCTAAGACTTCCTAAACTCCCCATTATCCACATCTTTCAGGAACTTAATCACGCCCGGAAAATAAGTTTTTGGGTCATCGTATTGTGATAAATGGCTTCCGTTAGGGCAAAACAAGAAACGTCCGTTTTGTACTTCTTTAGATATCCATTCCATGTGTTTGGGATCCATAGTGTCATATTTGGCGCCAATAACCAGAGTGGGAACGCTAATTGTTTTGAGTCTGGCGGTGACATCCCAATTCTTTAAAGAAGCATTTCCTGTAATTCCAAATTCACTTGGCCCTTGCATATAAACATACACATTTGGGTTGATGTGTTTGAAAGTTCTGTTTATGGATTCTGGCCATTGATCAACAGGCATTCTTAAAATGTGTTCCGTATAGTAATATTTAAAAAGCAGTTCGGTGTATTTTGGATTGGTGTAATCTTTGTTTTTTTCAAATGTTTTTATTTGATCAAAAACTGCTTTTGGAAGTTTTGGACCCAATACTTCTTCTGCATATTTGTTGTAAGCAGGTGCGCTGGCCATCATATTCGAGATAATCAAGCCTTTCAGGTTTTTTTGATATTTCAAAGCGTATTCCATTGCTAGTATTCCACCCCAGGATTGTCCCATCAGATAAAAATTGGAACTGTCCAATCCTAACGCGATGCGTACTTGCTCGACTTCCTCAACAAAACGTTCGTTAGTCCACAGACTGTTGTCATTGGGTTGGTCGCTGTAATAGGATCCTAACTGGTCGTAATAAATGTATTCAATACTTTCGTTGGGGAAATAACCGTCAAATGCCTCGTATAATTCATGTGTCAAACCGGGACCGCCGTGCAGCAACAACACTTTAATTTTAGGATTGTTGCCCACTCGTTTGGTCCAAACTTTAAACGTGCCTTTTGGCGTTTTTATCGGAATCATTTTGATGCCGCCAGTGAGTTGATCGTCCCGTTTAGAAAAGTCTAAATAATTTGCTCTGACGGAATCTTCCTTTGATTTTTCCTGACAATTAGAAAAAATGAATACACTAATAACGGAGCAAATCAAGACTTTTAGTTTCATAACGATTGGTTTTATAACGGCTAGTTGTATATTTTATGGAATAAATCAATGTATTTTTCCATTACTATTTTTCGTTTCAGTTTCAATGTAGGCGTTAACTGTCCGCCTTCCACAGACCATAAATCTGGTGTGAGCTCAAAACGTTTTATCTTTTCCCAATTTCCGAATTTTTCATTCAGGTTGTCAATTTCCACCTGAATTCTTTCGATTACTTTTTCGTTGGCAATTATTTCTTCATTGCTTTTTCCAATATCGATTCCGTGAATAATGGCCCATTCTTTAATAAAGTCAAAACTTGGCTGAATAAAGGCTGCCGGCATTTTTTGTCCGTCGCCAATAACCATGATTTGTTCAATGAAACGCGATTGTTTCATTGTATTTTCGATTAATTGTGGTGCTATATATTTTCCTCCGGAGGTTTTAAACATTTCTTTCTTTCTATCGGTGATTTTCAAGAATCCGTCTTCGTCAAAAATCCCAATATCTCCCGTGTGGAAAAACCCGTTTGTAATTACTTCGTTTGTTAATTTTTCGTCTTTGTAATAACCCAGCATTACGTTAGGTCCTTTGCAAAGGATTTCACCGTCCTCGGCAATAATAACTTGCACATTGTCGATTACTTTACCTACAGTTCCCACTCTAAAACCACCATTTCTAATGTCATTTACCGAGATTACCGGAGAGGTTTCAGTCAATCCATATCCTTCCATGACCGGGATTTCAGCAGCGGCAAAAATTCGGGCTAATCGCGGTTGCAAAGCAGCGCTTCCAGAAACCATTAAATCTAAATTTCCACCCAAACCTTCTTTCCATTTGCTGAAAATCAGTTTGCGGGCAATTTTGAGTTGGAACTCATACCAAAATCCATTTTTGCCATACGGCTCATAAATTAAACCTAAGTCAATTGCCCAAAAGAATAATTTCTTTTTGATGCCTGTTAATTCTGTTCCTTTGGCGTAGATTTTATCATATACTTTCTCCAGAAGTCGCGGAACGGCTGTGATTACAGTTGGTTTCACTTCCTTAATGTTATCACTGATTTTTTCAATGGATTCTCCAAAATAAATCGAAACACCATAATATTGGTATAAATACAAAATCATTCTCTCAAAAATATGACAGATAGGTAGGAAACTTAAAGCACGGCTTTTTCCTGCTTCAAAAGGAATTCTCGGAGCGCTGTCCAATACATTCGATACAATATTTTTGTGCGAAAGCATAACGCCTTTTGGTCTACCTGTTGTTCCGGAAGTATAAATAATAGTTGCTAAATCTTCGGTTTTTACGTTGTTTTTACGTTGTTCCACCTCATCTTGGTTTCCGGTGTCTACACCAAGAACCAATAAATCATTCCAGTTGGTGCAGCCTTCTATTTCGTTAAATGAATAAACTTCTTTTAGCGTAGTGACTTTGTGTTTGATTAGGTTTACTTTTCGAAGTACTTCGGCATCCGAAACGAAACAATAAATGGAACCGGAATGGTTCAGGATATATTCGTAATCTTCTTCGGAAATAGTTGGGTAAATGGGAACAGTCTGTGCTCCGGTTTGCAGTATACCGATGTCCATAACATTCCATTCGGTTCTGTTATTAGACGAAATGATGGCAATTTTATCGTCTTTTTGAATACCCAATCGAAGTAATGCTCTAGATATGGCGTTCGCTTTAGCTATATATTCTTGGGTCGATGTTTTTATCCAGACACCGTTCTGTTTGCTTACTAAAGCATCCGGAATGGAATTGTATTTTTCTTGCTGATAATAGGGAAAATCAAAGAGGCGGGTGATATTTATCATTATGGAAATATTGGATTTGTTCGCAAATTAAAAAAAAATTAGCGATAAATTTTGTTTTTCAAAAATTAATTGTAAAAATTAAGCGGTTTACCGAAATCGATTTCTTTCAACAGGGTTTTGGACTAAACTTCATTAATAAAAAACCCCAAAAGAAGGCACCCACAGTAATTTCTTATCATGATAATTCCTGTTTTTTTTTAAAATAGCCTTTCAATAATTTTATCAGATAGTATTGTAATTTATTTAAATAAAATTAACTTTTTATATAATTCATTATCAATAATTTAAATTTAAAACAGTAATAACTTAAAACAGTATTAAAAATGAAAAAAGCATTACTAATTGTGGTGGTTGTTTTTACTTTCATCAGTTACGTGCAAAAAAAAGCGAATGGCACTATTAATATGTCTCCAGATCAAAATAGCAAGAATTTAGATGAGACGAAAGCTAACGATAAAAAATTAATGGCGCAATTTGATATTACAAGTATTGATGTGGTTTGGCTACCCTGATTATTTAAACTATGAAATGGAAGATCAAAAAGTAGTACAATCGTGGTGGAATTTTAATATGAACAGAAAATCGGATAATAAAAAAACAGTAATGCCGATACTTTTTATTGATACTTTCAATGATCAGGATTGATTGTTGATGAAACTGCCTACTTCAGTGAAAACTTATGGAAAAATAATGGCTACATATTAAAAACTCATTCTTTATAAATCACAAAGCCGAAACAGTTTGTTTCGGCTTTTGATTTTGTTGTTACTACCGGAAGTAAATTTTCCAGCTAACTAAATTATTCTAAATGGCTTTTACATCGATTTTGTAAGATAGGCATTGTCTTTTTTTTATTACTAAACAACGAGTTTTGACACAACTTTTCATTATTTTGATCGTTTGTGTACTGTCAGTGCAGTGCTACGGGCCAGCGCTTCGGCACCTAAATCCCCTTCTTTACTGAAGGTCCACACAAATAACGCTTTTAAAGGATGGTCTTTTCCTATGCTTTCAATTGCTTGTAATGTCAGTTGCTTTGCAATTCCTTTTCTTCTGTATTCTTGTAAAACCAAAGCGGAACAAAGATATAGTGCTTCGTATTTTGTAGCTAATGGTGTCTGCTCGAAGAGTTCTTTTTCCGATATCGTATCATCCAGGAACTGTTGCATTATTTCCAGCGTGGTAGGAATTAGTAAAACCCAAGCTACAGGACCATTCCCATAATTATATTCTTGAACTGTCGCGGGATGTATTCTCATTAATCGCTCGAGCACTTCCTGATTTATATCAAGTTGGGCTGAATCATTTTTAACAGCAAAAACTTCATCAGCCAGTTGTAACATCCGTTCAAAATTGCTTTTAGCCATGTTTTAAAATAGGTTAACTAAAAATCAGCTTGATTTTTGTCTTGATATACTTTTTTGTCGCTCAATCAAACCCTTCAAATTCTTTTCTTTTACTTCGGCTCTATTTTGAATGCAAAAGGCGGTGTGATAAAAGTGCGATTGAAGAAAATTAATTTGCATAGTGTTCCATTCCTCCGAGCTGAGATTAGGATTATAATGCTTCAATTCTAAATAGAGTTTATTCCCTAAATGCTCAAATTGATCAGTCCCTAGATATTCAAGATCAGCGTCCACAAGAATGCACTCTAATTTAGTTTTTGGTTTTTGAGTTATTATTGTGGCTCTTATTATACCAACAATGATTGCAATTTCTTTTTTAGTGTATCCAAATTGCGGTAATTTGTTTTTTGCAAAACGAATGCTTTCTTCTTCGTGTCTCTCACTGCGAGTATTAATAAATCCCCCATCGTGAAACAGTGCGGCAGTTTTTATGAGCAGTATATCATCCTCATTTATTTGCTCTTGGAATGCAATATATTCTGCCATTTTTACCACATACTGTGTATGTTTCCAGTCATGATAAATAAGAAAGGGAGACAATCGCGATTTCAAACAATCCATTACATTATTGTACAATAGATTCCAGTTTTTCATTTGTAGAAGCTTTTAAATTTAGAAATATTTTACTGCGATGAGAGGTTTCTTCGGTAGTGAATCTCTATCATAGCTGTTTTATAAATTAATGTTTCTGTTTGTTTCTTAAAATTCCGCCGCTCGCTTCTTTGATATACTGGATAAACATAAAAGCATGCGGATCTAATTTTCTTATTTCATCTTTTATCCGAAGTAATTCGAGCCGTGTAACTATAGTTACAATGATATCGCAGTCGGTTTTAATATCGAAAGTATGCGGTAAATAACCCCGTTCTCCTTTAATTATTGTAATTCCTTTTCCAAATTTTTTTACTATTAAAGTTTTAATGGCTTCACTTTTGGATGAAATGATATTTAATGAAGTGTATTGTTCTAAACCGTGAGCGATATAATCGAGTGATTTTATGGCAGAGAAATACGTAACTATTGAATATAATGCAGTCACGATACCAAAAGACCAAGCAGCCGCCAGAAACAATAAGGTATTCATCGCAAAGATTACTTCTGATACATTAAGCCCGATTTTTCGGGTAGTCAGTAAAGCCAGAATTTCAACACCGTCAGCCGTTGAACCGCTTCGAATGCACAATCCCATCCCGATCCCAATCAGACAACCACCAAATAAGGCAATTAAAAGGCGATCCGTGGTGACGGCATCGATATTAATAAAAGTCATACTTGCTGCAATCAATAAAAAAGTGATCAAACTTTGTATCGCAAACGTTTTTCCCAACAGTGTTTTCCCTAAGAACAAGAAGGGTATATTTAGGCCTAACACAAGAATTCCAAATGGCATTTGTGTGATTTCATGAATTAATATTGAAATACCTATAATCCCTCCATCCAAAAATTTATTGGGTATCATAAATCCCTTAAGTGCCAATGTAATAAATGCAACACCCACTAAATTTAAAACAATATTTTTGGGATGAAATATTTCCTTCCAGTCTATTGGTTGTTGGTCAATATTCATAATCATGAATTTGAATTATAATCCTTTAAATATACTACTTAATTTTAGAGAATATATTATTATATTTGTCTAATAATTAGATAGTTACCGCATTTTTTATTCTTTGGTTTCCCCAACCATTTTTAAACCGATAGTTTTTTAAAATAGAATTTCCTAACCTTTAAATATAGCAATCATGGCAAAGCCTGTAGTTATCACATTGACGGTGCAAACCGCTAATCTTTTTGGAATGAATGCTCCATCGAAAAATCAAGTTGACAGCTGTTGCGCATTATCGGATGATAATTCTGGAAAATCTTCAAATGGAACTTTAGAAGATTTTAAATCATTTGTGTTTATCGATTATAACGTAAGGTGGGTTGCTGTTTCAAATGATCGTGCCTATTCAGTGGCAATCGACAGTATTGTTTACAAATCGGAGATCAGTGATGTAAATTTCTTCGACAATACTACCATTAGTGGAACAGGTGGAAGATCCGGAAACGCATCCGCCAATGTCAAAAATAATACTAATTTGAGGGGCCAGTTAGATATTTACACAATCAATTTTAGTGTTTATAATTCCGGTAATTCGTTAAAAAGTTTTAGTATTGATCCAAAATTAGCCATAAATCCATAATGGAATTACACTTTTTAAAATATTCTTTTAGAATTTCTCTTTTTGTGTTTTTTTTTCAGGTGAGTATTTTAGCACAAGAGCAAAAAGTCGCGGATAGCCTTGTGAAAATTTATCAGAAAGGGAATCTTTCAAATTATGAAAAATTAGAATTACTTCGGAATTTGTCTTTTAACGAAGTCAACAACCTCAAATTGTCTTTAAAATATGCGGAGGAACTTATCACACTTTCAAAATTAGAAAAAAACTATTTATACCTGCATAGGGGTTATTTTCAAAAGGGGAATAAACTCAGACTAACAGGAGAGTTGAATAAATCTTTGGACGCTTTTTTTAAAAGTGAAGAAGCAGCAACTAAGGTCCAATACGTTATTGGCCAAGGAACCGCATATTCTTCTATTGCAGATGTATATTCAGTGATGGGAAATTCTACAAATGCCCAAAAGTATTACGGTGAAGCAATCAAGTTATTAAGAAAAGCGGATAATCCTGTTGGCTTAGCAACGGCGTTACTCAACGCAGGAGACGAATATTCAAAAAACAAGAAATATGATTTAGCATTGCGCTATTTTAAAGAGTCAGGTGGGATTTTTAAAAAAGCTAATTACTTGAGCGGTACTGCCTACAATTTAGGAAATATAGGGATGGTGTATGCGGAGCAGGGAAGGGATGCTTTAGCAAAGAAGTATATTAGTGAAGCCATAAAAATGCTTGAAGAACTCAAAGATTACTATGCGATTTCAGATTATCTGACCTACATGTCTGATATTTATTTAAAACAAAATGACTGGACTACTGCACTCAACTATGCCCGCAGAAGTCTGGAGTTAGCCCAAAGATATGGGCTGAAAGATCAAATCAGTAATTCCAATCTTAAACTTTCAAAACTGTATCAAAAAGCAGGAAATACGGCTGAATCTTTTAAATATTATAAGAATCACATTGCATACAGGGATAGTGTCACTAACCTCAAATCAGTTCAACAAATGGCTGATTTGCGAACAGATTATGAAGTTTCTCAGAAACAATCGGAAGTCGACTTGCTAAACCAAGGAAAAAAAATGAGTCAGATTATGGCGATTTCTTCTGCTGTTTCAGCGGCACTCGTTTTTTTACTTGCTTTTGGAATGTACAGACGCTATAAATTTATAAAGAAAACCAATGTTATTATTGAAGAGGAAAAGAATCGATCAGATCACCTACTTCTTAATATTCTACCGGAAGAAACAGCTAATGAATTAAAACAAAACGGAAAAGTACAAGCCAAAAAATTTGAATCGGTTACCGTATTATTTACAGATTTCGAGGGATTTACAAATTATGCAGAAAAGCTATCGCCAGAAAGATTAGTAGAAAGTGTAGATTACTATTTTTCGAAATTTGATGAAATTATGGAAAAATATAAATTAGAAAAAATCAAAACAGTTGGTGATTGTTACATGTGCGCGTCAGGATTACCGTTTCCAACAGCAGATCATGCATGTAAAATGGTGCATGCCGCATTTGAAATTGCCGAATTTGTTGCGGATTCTAAAAAGAATAATCCTCTGAATGATACCCGTTTTGAAATTCGTATCGGAATTAATTCCGGTCCGGTCGTGGCGGGAGTAGTTGGAACTAAGAAATTTGCGTACGATATTTGGGGAGACACGGTGAACATAGCGTCGCGCATGGAATCTAATTCACAACCAGGGAAAATTAATATTTCTGAGAATACCTATAAGTTGATCAAAGATGCCTTTGATTGTAATTATAGAGGAGAAATTGAAGTAAAAAATAGAGGAATAATGAAAATGTACTTCGTAGATGATTGTAAGCGTGAAACAATCTAAAGTAATTTAAAAATAATTCTCTTGTCAAGTTTTTTTACAAGCTGTGAATTTAGCAAATTAATTAAAAAACTATAAAACAGCCACAAGTTGTGTATGTGGTATTTTTGTTTTTATTAATTCTTAAATTTTGGCATTGATGGAGGAAAAGGAATTGCTCCGCTCAACTTTTAGTTGTTTAAAAGTTAAGCGAATGCAATAGGCATCTGTCTTCATCGTTAGCGTTCTACTATTTGTTTACTAATTCAAAATATAAGAAAAGCAAAATAATACAGTGCAAATTTTAAGCACGTTAAGACATACAGCAATTCCGTCAACAATTTTTTTTAACCCACTCATTAAATACTTAATTATTCTTTTGTTCAGCTGAGCGATTGTTTTAATTAACTAATTACAAAAGTGGTATTTTTTTTTCATAAGTTTTTATTAATGTTTGTAATGATTTACATTAAATAAATTTATGTTATTTTACATGGCGTATTTGTAATTCTGCTGTAAGCAAATAAATCATGGAGCATGGTAAACCAGATAGCACAATTGGATTTAAGCAATTGTTTTTCAATTAAAATAGTGCAAGTGTTAAATAGGTGAAGCTTGGCAATGAATTTATTTAATCATATCCGGAACAGCTATTGGTAATTTGAATGCTGTAAAATATAAGTTCACTTATACAGTGTAAGTTCCAAAACTGATGTATACAAGCTTACATTAGTACTTAGAGCCGAAGTTTTGTATTTATGGCTTATACAATATTATTTCCTTTGACGCTCGTATGCAAAGAGTTCTGTCCTATTCGTATAAACTAGGCGCAACTTTTTCGATCTTTTCGTATTTTTTTGAATAGTCTTAAAATTTATTATTAGCAATCTACGTTGCAAAGTACTTAATCAAGCCTCTGATTTAAATGGATGTTTTCGTTGAAAATGAGAAGTGTAGAAGGTGATTTAAAAAAAACTAAACCACTATGGACTGAAAGTCCATAGATTTGGTTGTCAGACTTAAAGTCTGCACGTTGCTAGTCCTCAATTATGAAGTTATCAATATTGTTTTCATTCGGCTTTCTGTGATGTTCCAAATATTGATTTACCATTTCATCTGTTATATTACCCGTACTCCAACATCCAAAACCTATTGCCCAAAAATGACGACCCCAATATCTTTTTTTAAGGTCTGGGAATTCAATTTGTAGTTTTCTTGAAGAACGACCTTTCATTAATTTAACCAAAGTACTTACATCTTGGGAAGGACGATATTCAATGTGCATATGGACATGATCTTTTGACACTACTCCCTTTAATATCTGAACTCCTTCCGCTTCACATATTTGTATCAAAATAGTTCTACATCGCAATTTAATATCCCCTTGCAAAACTGCATATCTATACTTTGTAGCCCAAACTATATGAACGGTCAATCTTGATACTGTATGTCCATTTGTTCTTTGAAAATCCATATTTCAAATGTACATTTTTAGAAGCTAAAAGCGAAATGCACTAAAGTGCATAGTTTTAACTATTTTTGGGACCAATAAAATTATAATTTAAAGTTCGTGAACGCATTGTTGCTGTGCAATGCAGTTGTTTCCTTTATATCAAATTTTAAGATTGTTTGGTAATAAAAAAGCGCTCCTTATCCAGGAACGCTTTTGAGAAATCTATTTTTCCACTTATTTTTTGTCCATCCATTTTCTGGCATTAACAAAAGCTTCATGCCAAGGTGAAACTTCATCATTTCTATTTTTTGGGTAATGTGCCCAGTTCCATTGGAACGTAGAACGCTCAATGTGCGGCATCATAACCAAATGACGCCCTGTTTTGTCGCAAAGCATGGCAACATCAAAATGAGAGCCGTTTGGATTAGCAGGGTAGCCTTCATAGGCATATTTAGAAACAATATTATAGTTTTCTTCGCCCATCGGCAAATTGAATTTACCCTCACCATGCGAAACCCAAACTCCAAGCGTGGTTCCTGCTAATGAAGAAAGCATCACCGAATTGTTTTCCTGCACTGTTACCGATGTAAAAATACTTTCGTGTTTATTACTTTCGTTGTGCAACATTTTTCCGTGAATTTCATGCTCCGGATTAATTACCTCCAATTCCATGAACAATTGGCAACCATTACAGATTCCAACAGATAAAGTGTCGTCTCTTTTAAAGAAATTATCTAAAGCTGTTTTTGCTTTTTCATTGTATAAAAATGCTCCGGCCCAACCTTTGGCAGAACCTAAAACATCAGAATTAGAGAATCCACCAACAGCTCCAATAAACTGAATGTCTTCCAAAGTTTCACGACCTGAAATCAAATCGGTCATGTGAACATCTTTGACATCAAAACCGGCTAAGTACATCGCGTTAGCCATTTCGCGTTCCGAATTACTTCCTTTTTCACGGATAATAGCTGCTTTAGGACGCGGTTTAGAATTGTCGATAACTGGTTTTTTTCCTGTAAAATGTACTGGAAAAGTATACTGTAACGCTTGGTTTTTGTAATTGTCAAAACGTGCCAGAGCCGCTCCGTTTTTCGATTGTTTTTGGTCTAATAAAAACGAAGTTTTGAACCAAACATCTCTGTATTTTGCGATGTCTAATGTATAAGGACCAAAATCTAAAGTCGCTTCACTTGTAGCTGTTCCTAATTTATAGAAAGAAACGTTATTGGCGTTTAATCTAGATTCAACATCAGCATCCGATTTTGCTTGGAAAACAATTCCGATATTTTCTGCAAAAAGATATTTGATGATGTCTTTTTCTTCGAAAAAGGAGAAGTCTATTTTAGCTCCTAAATTCACATCGGCAAAACACATTTCTAATAAAGTTGTGATCAATCCACCACTTCCAATGTCGTGTCCTGCAAGGATATTGTTGTCTAAAATTAATTCTTGTATTGTATTGAACGCTCTTTTAAAAAAGGCAGCGTCTTTAATCGTTGGTACTTCTTTTCCAATAGTATTCAACGTTTGCGCAAACGAAGAACCACCTAATTTGAAATCATCTTGTGACAAATTGATATAATATATAGAACCGCCGTCTCTTTGTAAAACGGGTTCCACTACTTTTCTAATATCGGTACAATTTCCACCTGCTGAAATAATTACCGTTCCCGGTGCGATTACTTCTTCATTTGGATATTTCTGTTTCATTGAAAGTGAATCTTTTCCTGTTGGAATATTGATTCCCAATTCGATTGCAAAATCCGAACAACCTTGAACTGCTGCATATAAACGCGCATCTTCCCCTTCGTTTTTACACGCCCACATCCAGTTCGCCGAAAGTGAAA
The DNA here is from genome assembly GCF_049896865.1 of Flavobacterium sp. DSP2-3-1. Classification (NCBI taxonomy): domain Bacteria; kingdom Pseudomonadati; phylum Bacteroidota; class Flavobacteriia; order Flavobacteriales; family Flavobacteriaceae; genus Flavobacterium; species Flavobacterium sp. DSP2-3-1. The sequence continues at coordinate 20,365 of NZ_JAFCVD010000016.1, forward strand.
TTCCGTCTAAACCATCTTTTATTGGAGCCCAAACGATGTTAGACAATGCTTCTGCAATCGCAGTTCTGCTCCCGGCAACGGGATCAATCAATGCTGCAACAGGAGAGTGACCTAATGAAGTGGCAACTCCTTCTATTCCCTGGTAATCCAAGGCCATTACACCACAATTGTTCAATGGCAATTGCAAAGGTCCTGCGCATTGCTGTTTAGCCACTTTACCACCTACACAACGGTCCACTTTATTGGTCAACCAGTCTTTACAAGCCACTGCTTCCAGCTGAAGGACTTGCTCTAAATACGTGGTGATGTTCTTTTTATCGTATACTAAATCTGTATAGTTTCTTTCGATTGTTTTGTCCGTCATGACCACTTTTGGAGAACTTCCAAAAAAGTCTTCCAAGGCAAAATCCATTGGTTTGGCACCAGTTGATTTTGATTGGAAAGTAAAACGGTGATCTCCAGTTACGTCTCCCACTTGATACATCGGAGAACGTTCGCGGTCGGCAATTTTTTGCAATAAATCAATGTTTTCTTTGCCAATAACTAATCCCATTCTTTCCTGAGATTCGTTACCAATGATTTCTTTTGCCGAAAGGGTAGGATCTCCCACAGGCAATTTGTCTAAATCAATTAATCCACCAGTATCTTCCACTAATTCTGAAAGACAGTTTAAATGTCCGCCAGCGCCGTGATCGTGAATAGAAACAATTGGATTGATATCGCTTTCTACCAAACCACGAATGGCATTGGCAGCACGTTTTTGCATTTCTGGGTTCGAACGTTGGATCGCGTTCAATTCAATTCCTGAACTGAAAGCGCCCGTATCTGCTGAAGAAACGGCAGCTCCACCCATCCCAATTCTATAATTTTCCCCACCAAGAATAACAATTTTATCCCCTGTTTGGGGTTTTTTCTTAATTGCTTGGTCTAATTTTCCGTAACCAATTCCACCCGCTTGCATAATTACTTTGTCGAAACCTAGTTTGCGAGCGTCTTCTTCGTGTTCGAAAGTCAGGATAGAACCTGTAATTAACGGTTGTCCAAATTTATTTCCAAAATCAGAAGCTCCGTTGGAAGCTTTGATCAAAATATCCATTGGGGTTTGATACAACCATTTTCTTTCGGTCATACCGTTTTCCCACGGTCTGTTTTCTTCTAAACGAGAATATGATGTCATGTAAACTGCTGTTCCCGCCATCGGCAAAGAACCTTGTCCACCTGCTAAACGATCCCGAATTTCTCCTCCAGAACCCGTTGCAGCTCCGTTGAAAGGCTCAACGGTTGTCGGGAAATTATGTGTCTCTGCTTTTAATGAAATAACCGAATCAAATTCTTTTATTTCGTAAAAATCAGGTTTATCAGCGCTTTTTGGAGCAAATTGTTGTACCCGAGGCCCTTTTACAAAAGCAACGTTGTCTTTGTAAGCCGAAACAATATTATTCGGATTTTCCTGTGATGTTTTTTTGATTAATTTGAATAAAGACGACTCTTTTTCTTCACCATCAATGATGAATTTTCCGTTGAATATTTTATGACGACAGTGCTCTGAATTGGCTTGTGAGAAACCAAAAATTTCTGAATCCGTTAATTTCCGTCCTAATTTAATTGCTAAATTATCCAAATATGCTACTTCTTCCGGACTTAAAGACAATCCTTCTTTTTTGTTGTAAGCAGCAATATCGTCGATATCCAAAATGGCTTCCGGCAGTACGTTAATAGTGAAAATATCTTGATTTAACTCAGCGTATTTTTGCGAAAGCATTGGATCAAAATCAGAAAAATCAGCTGTTGCTTTATGAAATTCTTCGATTCTAATAATACCGGAAATTCCCATGTTTTGGGTAATTTCCACAGCATTAGTGCTCCAGGGCGTTATCATTGTGGCGCGAGGACCAACAAAAAAATCCGTCAATACGGATTTTTCTATTTTATTTGAATCGGCAAAAAGCCAGTTAAGTTTTGAAATGTCTTGAGCCGAAATTTCGTTTTGCGTTTGTACTGCAAAAACAGTTTTGCTTTGGTTTTCAAAGAAATGGATCATTGTTGTGTAGTTTGTTGTATTGCGGTGCAAATTTAGTCAATTAAGATTAAATTTTGGGTATAAAAAAAGCGGCAAATTTGTCGCTTTCCCAATTATTTAATTATTGATTTCTTTATGACCGAATGCGCACCGATGCTAACTCGAACCAAGTACGTTCGTTTTACACTATTTGGTAAAGTAATTCCTAATTTGGTACTGTGTTCTACGCTGAAAATTTTCTGACCAATTATAGATTAAATTTCGAAAGCATATATTTTATTCGAATTGTTGATAGAGAAATTTCCATTGGATGGATTTGGATATAGGGCGATATCATTTATATTTAAAGCAATATTGGTTTTTGGCACGTTTTCGGCCATGCGACGTCCTAAATTGTTACACGTGTCAGAAGTGTAAGAATCCCACTGCGTTGTTTTATTAAAAGTAGTAGTTGGAGAAGTAACGGTAGATTTCGTTCTGATGGTTTGATCTGCTGCGAAGTTTGCCGTTCCGCCGTTAAAAGTTCCTGTGATATCAATTAAATCTCCGTTTTTGTGTAAACCTACAGCATCATTTCCATTAAAAGTCATTGCAGTTTCAGCTGTAAAAAGGTTTGCAGAGGATAAAGGATAATAAATGGAGGCCATTAAACTATTTACAATAGTGAATTTACTCCCGTTATTCAAAGTTCCTGTTAAATATAACCCTGGAATCCGATCGGAGGAACCGTTCGTTTGTTTTTGGATGCTATAAATTGATAAGTCGATCGCTGGGCCAGTTGCATTCGAAATTCCCAACGCTTTATCGTTTATGGAACCTTCAATAAATTCAGAAAACAACAAATCCGTTACAGTTGAACCGCCCACTGCAGAAGTTGTTAAATTTACTGTGTTACTTTCTAGAGGGATAGTTCCGGCGACAACTTTAGCTTTTATAATAAAAGAGAAGGAAGTACCCGTTGGGTGTAATTATTGAAAATTTCAATTAACTGTAAATAAAAAAATTGAACCACATAGAAACATAGAAAAAAGAGTTGGACAGCCCAATTTTTGGATTCGCATAGCAATGATTTTCTCTAAAAAAGTGAAACGCCTTAGATAATTTTAAAATCTATTTTTCTATGTGGTTAAAAAATTAAACAAATTTAATTACACTCAACGGTAAGGTGGTAGAACCAGTTAGTAAATTGATAGTTGTTGATGGAGTGATTACAGTTGTTTTTAAAGCACTGTTTACGTACACATAGTCTCCACTTACTCCAGTATTATCAATGGAGTCTTTCTAACGAATCGTAAATTATAATTTTTAGATTTTAGGCTCATTATGTGTAATTTTTTTTAAATCTGATGATGCCGGTCCATTTATCACATTACCTAATTTTGTGAAACGGGAGCCGTGCATTGGACAATCAAATGTTTTTTCATCGGCATTCCATTGCAGTATAGCACCTAAATGAGGACATACTGCAGAACAGGTATGAAGATTATTTTGTTCATCACGATAGGCCGTTATTTTTTTTAACCCTACTGAAATTATTCCTCCTTCTCCTGGTTTTAAATCGGTTACTTCCTTTATATCTTCCGGAACAATCCAGTCAGCAAATTGCGCAACCATGTTTCCAACCTCATGCAGGTAATCACCAGTTTTTTTTAGGCTAATGCGAGAGGGGCTATATATTTCAATCCAAGGATTTTCTTTTCCGGTAATTATATCGTTAATAATTATTCCCCCAAGTGTTCCATGCGTCATACCGTTACCGGAATCGCCCGTGATAATGTAAATGTTATCTTCCCCAGTATTTTTGCCAATGTATGCCAATGAATCAAGAGGTTCCATCACCTGACCTGACCATTTGAATTCAACAACTCCAGTTACAGGAAAATGTTTTTTTGTCCATTTTTCCAATTTCGCATAACGGTCTTCTTCGTTAATATTTTCGTCATCTGCCTGCCCCGTGCGATGGTCTTCACCACCGGCAATCAACAAGTCATACTGTTCGTCATATTCTTCTAAACGGACATAATGGTAAGGTTTTACGATCCATTTTGAACTCATATCGCCAGTATCCCACCATAATGCGTAAGGGAGTTTTCCTTTCAGAATTTTGATACCTATAACATAGGACCGATAAGGCCATTGTTTAGTATGCATAGTTATCCAGTCGTTAATTGGCGTGTTGGTTGCAACTACAATGTGATTTGCTTTTACTGTAAAACCGTTTGCAGTAGCGCCCTGATCCGTAATGTTTTCTGCTTTTGTTTGTGTATATATTTTTCCTCCTAAGCTTATAAAAGCTTCTGCCAAACCGGTAAGATAAAGCAGTATGTGGAATTGTGCTTGATCAGAAAATTTGATACACAAATTGCTGTTTTCCGAAACTACAGATGGGATATAATTCAACATCTCTGTAGTTAGTCCTGCACGTTTTGTTGCTTCATATTCTTTTTCCAAAGTTTCTACTGTGTCAGAAGAACTTAAAAACAAATAACCATCCACTCTTTTAAAATGACAATCAATATTATGATCCTCTACAGTATTGGCTATCCATTCAATTGCAGCCATATGACTATTAGCTATTAATTTTGCAGCTTGTACATCGAAATTTTCTTCCAATTCATAATACCGATCGTCAAGCGCACAAGTAAGATGAGCGGTAGTTCTTCCAGTTTCACCGCTTCCGATGTATCCGTCTTCCACTAAAATTACTTTACGTCCCGACTTTGCAAGACAGTATGCAGTAGTCAGTCCTGCAATGCCGCCTCCTATCACTAAAATATCTGTATCAATATTTTGGCTTAATTTCTCAAAAGTTAGCGTCTTTATATTGGAAGAAAACCAATATGAAAGATTAGTTCCAGAAGTTACAGTTCCATCTTCGAACTCGGATGTATGATTAGACGTTTCCATTTGTATTTATTTCGTTAAATTTTTACATTAAACAAAGATATTAATAACTGATAGTTAGAGTGTTATATAATTTAATAAATAAATTATAATATTCAAAATTTTGTTACAATTTAAATTATTTGGAGCGGTCGTGATAATTACTCATCGTTTGATTTATATTTAAAGTATCGAAAAATGCGTAGAAAAATGTATTTTAAAATTCACCAAAAAGTTTAAACCAAATTTTAATTGTTTAGAATATTTGGCATAAATAAAGTCGAAAAAAGGTTTACATGTGTAAAATGCAATCGCACAAAATTTACTGTTCTTTTGAAGAATTTTGCCAGAGAACGTAGAGCGTGCCATCATATTGAAAGTCCAATCGGAAATACTATTTTTCACAGAGTTCGATTTGGTTTGTGAAAAGCATTTACAATTGTTTTTGAGAGGAGTGCAACCACAAAAGATTTCTCGACGAAACAAACGAAAAAACGATTAAAAAGCAGGAACACTTCGGCTACAAATTTCATTTAAAAATTCAGAATTAGTGTAGTAATTAGTGTTCCACAACCAGTGATTTATCAGGTTTTTACTGATTAATTTGTTTTGGGTGGAAAAGAAGAGCGCAAGCAATAAAGAAGTAATGATTCAAAAAAAAAGATGTTTATAATCGCCGTTGAAACAAATCATACTGGCGAAATCAAAAAAGTATATTTAACCTACTTGAAGATTATTCATGCAAAGAAATTCGTAAAATATTTGATAAATATATATCTAAATCTGCGACAATAAAAAGAGACAAATAGACTGGAAATAATCCGTTAAAAAAAGGGTTTATTTTGAAACAGATAAAAAGTAACAAAGAAAAATCTTCAAAAGAATTAAATACTATAATTCATCAAGTAAAATCTTGGTTGAGAAGTACTTTTTCTTAGGTTTATAAAGAGCATATTTAGACGAGTTTAGTTACCGAATTGATAGGTCAATTTACAATTAAAACATATGTGAATTACATATTAACGGAATGAAGAACACTCAAAAAGTTTTAGATCAAGATATTACAATAAGTAAGTAAATGAACACCTCAAAACATTTTAAATACTGTATTCATAGTCTTATTTTAGATTATGATAAAAGAAAAGAAACCTAAAAGCGATTTTGAAATACAGAGTCAAGGCATCTTTTTTTTAAAATAAAAACAAATTTTTTTATAATTAGAACAAAAAAAAGCGGCAATTTGCCGCTTTTTTTATTAGTTGATTATTAATTTCTTAATGACTGAATTTGAATCCACAGTAACCCGAACTAAGTACGTTCCTTTCGCACTATTGGGCAGTGTAATTTCTGCTTTAGTGCTGTTTTTTTCTTCGAAAATCTTCTGACCGGTTATCGAATAAACTTCGATGGAGTATATTTTATTCGAATTGTTTATAGAAAAATTTCCATTGGATGGATTTGGATAGAGGGCGATATCATTTATATCCAAAGCAATACTGGTTTTTGGCGCGTTTTCGGCCATGCGGCTTCCTAAATTGTTACAGGTATCAGAAGTGTAAGAATCCCATTGGGTCGTTTTGTTGAAAGTAGTCGTTGGTGCTGTAACGGTAGATTTTCTTCGGATGGTTTGATCCGCAGCAAAGTTTGCCGTTCCACCGTTAAAAGTTCCAATGATATCAATTAAAATTCCGTTTTTGAATAAACCTAAAGCATCATTTCCATTAAAAGTCATTTCAGTTGCCGCTGTAGAAAGGTTTGCAGATGAGGTAGCATAACAACTGGACGCCATTAAATTATTTACAATAGTGAATTTACTTCCGGTAATCAAAGTTCCTGTTAGACTTAACCCTGTACTCCAGGCACCGGCACCGTTTGTTTGTTTTTTAATGGTATAAATCGATAAGTTGATCGCTGCGCCAGTTGCATTCGAAATTTCCAACGCTTTGTTGTTTGACGAACCTTCAATATATTCTGAAAATAATAAATCGGTTGCAGTTGCACTGCTCGCTGCAGCAGTTGTCACATTTACCGTGTTACTTGCGCCAGAGATATTTCCTGCGGCATCTTTAGCTTTTACAAAGAAAGAGAAGGCAGTAGAAGCGGGTAGTCCAGTAATAGTTGTTGTTGTATTTGTTACAGTTGTTTTTAAAGCATTGTTCATGTATACATTATAGCCACTCACTCCTGTATTATCAGTGGAAGCTGTCCAGCTTAATGTAACTGAATTTGATGTTGTTCCGCTAGCTACTAAATTTGCTGGAGTTGTAGGGACTTGTGCATCAGCGGTTGGGTTCCAAATGGATTGTACATATTCCGGATGGTCAATATATGGATTTCTATTGTTTTGGGAACTATATATAGCGTTATTGCGGGCAATTTCTCTTGTGCTAACCGGATCTTGATTGTGCCAAGTGATCAATAAGTTTAAAAATGAAGTGGTAAAAACTTGATTGCTAGTGCCATTGAACATCGCGTAAGAATAACCAGCAACAGTATTCTCATATCGTGTGGCAAAATAAAAGTACATTCGGGCAATATCACCTTTAAATTCATTGATAGGTTCGAAAATAGGTCCGGAATAACCAGCAGTTGTGCTGGATCCAAGTTTACTGCCGTTTCTGGAGGTCCACGTTGGAGAAGTCACTGGTCCGTGTGGGTAATTAGAACGTTGACCGTTTACTTTACCGTCTGTTGGTGTGATAAAATGGGCATCTGAAACCATCGGAGCCGCTGAACCAAAAATAGACTGCGGAATAATGTGTTCTCTATTGTAGCAATCGCCTTCTACGCTGTAGGTGCCGCATCTTTGAGTGGTGCCGGCGGAATAAGTGTAAGGATCTGTTCCTGATGGATTTTCAGAATACATGTCTAATATTGTGGCATCATTTTCATAATAATAATCTCTGTCTGAGGTTTGATAAATAGTGTATAATCCTGAATACCCATTATCTGTATGGCCTTTGATGATGTTGTACAATTGTGTTTTTAAGGTGTAACTAGTTCCGGTAGCGGTCGTGTAATAGCCACTTGGTATCTGGGCTATACTAACTGTAACGATGAGGAATAATAAGACTGAGTAGATTTTTTTCATAAATTAAAACTGTTTTAGGTTATTGGGGTTAGTTTCCGATTGTAAAACTTGATTTTCAAATTTTAAAATAGTGAAGACATGCAAATTTATAACTTTTTAAGTGGTTTATGTTAAGGAATTATGAAGATACGTGTGAATTTTTTAACATAATTAGTACCATTTTGTGCGGTCGTAATTCAATTTTTAGTTTTGCAATAAATTGTTTACTGAAGTGACATCTCAGCATTCAAAGTGATTTATTTTGGAAAAGCTTTGTTTTGGTACGCACCTAAATCCGGCGGGAAAGTTCTCGTTTTTCCTATAATATCCAACGGAATTAAATACGCCGAATTCCCTTTTGCGAAAGCGGAAGAAGTTTCGTCAATATTAAATTTGTTTCTTGAAATATTGAAGAATTTGGGATCCTTGTTCAAAAGTATCGCATTGTAATGTGCCGTATCCGTATTGAATTGATAATCGGGATTTGTCATGAATTGGTTGGCAACATTATCAAATTTAATCAGGCAATTGTTGAATTGGTATTCAAAAGCGGCTCCAGTTTTTTTTGTTAAACTCATTTCGTTTGAATAAGAACCATAAATAATGCAATTGTTAAATGTGGCTGCGGTTAAATTTTTCACTTCTGGAATTGCTCCCAAAATATAATTACTCACTAAAACCGCCACTTGTTGCGAGCTGTTCCAGTTATTATTAAAGGTAGAATGTATAAATGAATAATTTCCTCCGTAAGTGCAGGCTAAACTGGCTAATCCTGCATTATTGATGACTATATTTTCTCCATTTATTTTTGCGGTCTGCGCCAAAATTCCGTAGTTGCTGCTGTTGTAAATTTGGGTATTTTTGACAGAAACTGTTGTGCCGTCATTGTTTTGAATCAATAAACCAATGGTAGCATTTTTAATGGTGAGATGATTAAAAGTATTATTGGTACTGCCATCAGTAAGCCAAATGGTTCCCCATTGTCCTGGCACATCCGAAAAATCCGGTTCTAAACGGTCGCCTTCAAATATAACTTCGTTTTCTAGTTTATCCGTTGTTGACAGAGTTCCATTAATATTTATGGAAGCATTATTGGCTACAATGAGTCCGGAATTTGCATGGAAATGAACTCGGGTTCCTGCTTCAAAAGTGGCTTTTTTATTCGAAGGAACCGCAGCATAACCATAAATCACATAAGGTTTATCATTGGTAAACTGTAATTCATTTCCATTTACAGGATCATTTTCATCAAGGTAAAATCCCTCAATTTTTTCGGTATTTAGTGGGAGTGTTTCAGTCGTTCCATCGGCAAAACGTTTTGGATACAAGAAAACAGCATCTTGAATCAGCGTGACCAATTCTACATTTTGAAGATTTTCGCCACTGTCAAACTGAATTTTATCGGTGTATAAAAAATCGTTTGGGTTAGCATCGGCGATATTAGCGGTAGTTTCAATGAAAATATATAAACTGTCTTTGGCTAAAAGATCCACATTATTGAAAATTTTGCCATTTGTCCCTTGCGATCCATCAACGGTAATTCTGTATTTTGAGTTCAATCCTTTTCCTAATTTTATACTTGGAATAGTGATGTCATTCTTGCTATTGTTGTACACTTTAAGTCGGTACGTGCTGGAACCAATATTAGAGAAAACGGTATCTAAATAAATAGTGTCTTTCGAAAATTTCAAATCGCCAGTACTTGTTACAGTCTCAAAATCGGAACGACAGGAAAAAATTGAAAGCATTATTCCAATAAAAAGTAGTAATGGGATAGGACGCATTTCGTTAGATTTTTTGTAAAAATAGGAAAAATCTATTTCGGAATTAGAATAACAATTGTAATTACTATTTTGTGACTTATCTTTTATTTAATTTTACATTTTAAAAGCCAATAACATGACATTCGACAAAGAAAAAATACTTCAATATTGCAATCACGTTTCTAAAAATACCTTAATGCAAACATTGAATATTGAATATACTGATGCAGGAGAAGATTTTTTAGTTGCCACAATGCCCGTAAATTCGTCCGTTCATCAACCAATGGGATTGTTGCATGGCGGCGCCTCAGTGGCTTTAGCAGAGAGTGTAGGCAGTGCCGCCTCTATGCTATACGTTAATTCCGAGCTAAGTGAAATTCGCGGTATCGAAATTTCAGCCAATCATTTGAAAGCAAAACGGGACGGAATTGTAACGGCAACCGCTACGATTGTTCACAAGGGACGAAGCATTCATCTTTGGGAAATACGAATTACTGATGAAAACAATAATTTAATCTCACTTTGTAAGTTGACGAACATGGTCTTGCCAAAAAGAAAAAACGGAGATAAGTAATGAAAGCAAATGAAGCTAAACCCAAAAAACAGCTTTGGGAAAACTTGACTACTGTAATTTTTTAAAAAATCAAGCAAATAATAACACTTAGAGTTTTAATGAAATTTATATTTTAATAAATTAAAGATGATTGATTTTTTTATAAAAGTAAAGCAACAAAAAGCTCAGAATTTACCTTTTGTATTGTACAGAAAACCAAATGATATTAAACTAGTAGGTTTTTTTCAGAACAATGACCATTTATATTTTGCTGAAAATTTTGAAGAAGCAGGTTTTGTTTTTGCTCCTTTTGAAGGCAGTCAAAGAATACTCATACCTAAAAATCAATCTGTAAAATGGGAAGAATTGATTACTTTTTTGGAAGAAAATCAAGACTCAAATTTTACAGATTCAGAAGATAGTCAAGCTAAAGAAAATTTTGAAAACCTTGTTCAAAAAGGGATTGATGCAATCGCAGAAGGAACTCTAAAAAAGGTGGTTGTATCAAGGAAAGAAACAGTTGATTTGTTAAATTTTGATTTAGTTTTAATTTTCGAAAAATTAATTCAAAGCTATCCAACTGCTTTTTGCTATTGTTGGTTTCATCCTAAAATAGGATTATGGATGGGCGCTACGCCAGAGCGATTATTGAAGTCCAATGATAATAATTTTGAAACAATGTCATTAGCGGGAACGCAAAAAATTCAAGGTGCGAAAGAAGTAGTTTGGGAGAAAAAGGAAATGGAGGAACAGCAGTTTGTAACCGATTTTATTTTAAATAATCTTAAAGATCTAACTTCAGAAGTTTCCGTTTCAAGCCCATACACAGCACAAGCGGGATCTTTAGCTCATATTAAAACAGATATTGAAGGGATAATCAATGAGAATTCAAGTTTGAAACAAGTCGTTTCCGTTTTACATCCAACACCCGCCGTATGCGGATTGCCAAAAGAGTCTGCCAGAGATTTTATTATTGAAAATGAAGGCTACGATAGAGAATATTACACCGGTTTTTTAGGGGAATTAAACAAGCAAGGATATAATAATAAAGAATTAAAATCCGATTTGTTTGTCAATTTGCGATGCATGCAGATTAAAGACAATCAAGCGCATTTGTATATGGGCTGTGGTATTACAAAGGACAGTATTCCTGAAAAAGAGTGGAAAGAAAGTGTCAATAAATCTGTCACAATGAAAAAAATATTGAATTTGCAGTAATTAATCTTTGTTGCAGAAGCGACAAAATAAAGAGTTAAAGGTTGCAGGTCATATGCGCGTTTAACCACTAAGTAAAAAAACATTAAATAAATTTTAGATGAAATTAGATATACTTGCTTTTGGTGCGCATCCTGATGATGTTGAATTGGGTTGTGCAGGAACCATTTTGAAAGAAATCTCTTTAGGAAAAACGGTTGGAATTATCGATTTGACTCGTGGAGAATTAGGAACTCGCGGTTCAGCTGAAATAAGAGATCAGGAAGCAAATGCTGCTGCAAAAATCCTTGGTGTTTCAGCGCGTGAAAATTTAGAAATGAGCGATGGTTTTTTTGTCAATGACGAAAAGCACCAATTGGAAATTATAAAAATGATTCGCAAGTATCAACCGGAAATTGTTTTGTGTAATGCGATAGATGATCGTCATATCGATCATGCAAAGGGAAGCAAATTGGTTTCGAATGCTTGTTTCTTATCTGGATTAATGAAGATTGAAACTTCATTGGAAGGAGAGAAACAAAAGGCCTGGCGACCAAAATTAGTGTATCATTACATACAATGGAAAAACATAGAGCCAGATTTCGTTGTTGATATTACTGGTTTCACCGATAAAAAAATTGAGTCGATTTTGGCTTACGGTTCACAGTTTTATGATGCAAATTCTAATGAACCGGAGTCACCAATTTCGAGTAAAAACTTCCTGGAAAGCCTGAATTACCGATCCAGAGATTTAGGAAGGCTTACAGGACTAGATCATGCGGAAGGATTTACTGTAGAAAGATATTTGGCAGTCAATAGCTTAGGAGATTTAATGTAAATTTCATGTAATTTTACAAAAAAAATATTTGCAGAAGTAAACTTATGTCGTATATTTGCCACCGCTAAGCAAATGGTGGTTGTAGCTCAGTTGGTTAGAGCATCGGTTTGTGGTACCGAGGGTCGCGGGTTCGAGCCCCGTCTTCCACCCAGAAAGCAAAAGCTTCGAAGAAATTCGGGGCTTTTTTTGTGGGATAAAGTTTCGTGAAAGTATAGCAATTATTTTATTGGCGTGAATATTGTAAAAGGGAATGAAGACGGCATTGCACTTAAATATACTACTTACGATTTCACCAGTAACCCCGGTGCCGTTGTAGTTTTCCGGGCAGACATTCTTGTTTCGGGTTATAATAGTTGTTTTACATAAAACGTGTTTTCTTTTGTGTATCTTTGGGCACATTACGTAGTTAAATCAAACGAATATATACTTTCAAAATTTTAAATATTATTTACATAATTTAATGAAAAACGAGAAAATCAATACTAAAATTCTTAAAACCAATTACGTTCCGACTGCCGAATTTTATAGCCAAATAATAGATAGTTTACATGATTACTCGATTTTTACTCTTGACAATGACTTTATAATTAATAGCTGGAGTTCCGGTTCAACCAAAATATTTGGTTATGAGCCAGACCAAGTTATAGGACAGCATTTTGATATTATTTTTACTGATGAAGATATAAAAAATGGTATTCCGCAAACAGAAATTAAAGCGGCATTAATAGAGGGAAGAGCTACTGATAACAGGTGGCATATATGTAAGGACAGAAGTGAATTTTATGCTAATGGTTTGGTTTTTCCGCTTATTGGAATCGATGGTGAGATGTTAGGTTACGTAAAAATCCTGCGGGATTTGACTGAGAGAAAGAAATCTGAGGATGCCATAAAAAAATATATAAAAGAACTGGAAGATCTTAACTCGCACAAAGAGAACGTTCTTGCGATTGTTTCCCATGATTTAAGAAGTCCGTTGTCTGGAATTATTGGAACGGCAGAATATTTGAAAACAAACCTGGACCGATTAGAAACCACCAAGGCAAAAGAAATGCTTAATTTGCTTCACAAAACTGCGGTTGATGAATTAAACATGCTGGACAATTTAGTGGAATGGGCCAGAATAAAATATGCCTCGGAAGTATTTTCTCCGTCAAAAATTAATCTCTTTGATTATGTACAAAAAGTTTTTAAATCTTTGAAGGAATCGGCATCTTTAAACAACATACATCTTATTAACGAAATTGAAGCTAATACCACTGTTTTTGCAGATGGGAAAATGCTTTTTTCTGTTTTTCAAAATATTGTTTCTAATGCTATTAAGCATTCGTTACCTGACGGGGAAATTATCATTTTGGCGAAAATTGAGGCTGAAATTGCCATAATTCAAATAAAAGATTCCGGAACGGGAATGTCTAAAGAGGTGCAAGAGAAACTTTTTACTCCCCAAATGAGTACGCTATCTAAAGCAAGGAAAGATAACAAAGGTGCCGGAATTGGACTTTTATTGGTCAAGGGATTTTTAGAGCGAAATGACGGTAAAATATGGGTTGAAAGTGTTGAAGGAAACGGGACTTCATTTTATTTTACATTGCCTATTGAGGAATCTTTGTATAAAATTGACAGTGCGGATAAAATAGAATTTGACGCGTAAGTTTAGTTTTATTAGTTTATAAAAAAAGAGCTTTGAATCACTTCAAAGCTCTTTTTTTATGGGTTATGCACAAGGGATAGCAGTGGAAATCCTTTATTGTCTTGTTTTTTAACGAGACAATAAAGATTGTAACGTATAGCCCGACCACGCTGTAACGTTAGTGAAAGCGCAGATGTGCCCAAATATTCAATCTATTTTTTGTCCACAATAGGTCTTTCGGCGCGGTTTGCCAGTTCCCAGGCGGTTACAAACGCAAATTGAGCTCTTTTGGTTAACGCATCGTATTCAATTTTGTCCGCGCTGTCCGTTGGTTTGTGGTAATCAGCATGAACTCCGTTGAAAAGGAATACAGATGGAACACCATTTTTAGCAAAGTTGTAGTGGTCCGAACGCTCATAAAAATGGTTTGGATCTTTAGGATCGTTGTATTTATAATCTAAATTCAATTGCGTGTATTTAGTGTTTGCGATGGTGCAAATGTTGTGTAAATCAGTTGATAATCGGTTTGCGCCAATTACATAAACATAATTATTGCTGTCTGCGTGGGCTTCATCACGGCGGCCTATCATATCAATATTGATGTCAGTAATGGTGTTTGCTAACGGAAACAACGGATTTTCAGAATAGTAACGGGAACCATGTAACCCGTGTTCCTCGCCGGTAACATGAAGAAAAAGGATAGAACGTTTTGGACCATGTCCTGCTTTTTTAGCCATTTGGAAGGCTTGCGCAATTTCTAACAATGCAACAGTCCCAGAACCATCATCATCGGCACCGTTATAAATTTCTCCGTTTTTTGTACCCACGTGATCGTAATGGGCTGAAACTACCACGACTTCATTTGGTTTTTCAGAACCTTCAATGTAAGCCCAAACGTTTTCTGAATCCGGTAAATTTTCATTGCGCTTAGCGTTCAGAAAAGCAGCCGGAATTTTTTGGTAGAAGTCAGAAGCTCCAGTAGGGAAGCTGATATCGTTTTTTTTGTATTGATTGACAAGGTAAACGCCCGCTTTTTTCTGACCTGCTGAACCAGTTTCGCGGCCTTCCATTTCGTCTGAAGCTACGATGTACAGGTGTGTTTTTAGTTCTTCAGCGGTAATTGTATTCATGTAATTTGTTGGGTCGACATGAGTGGTACTTACTTTTTGAGTAATACTTATTTTTTGAGTAGTACAGCTTATGGTTAATGCGACCATGAAACCTAATAAAGGGATTTTTTTCATTTTTTAATGTAAATTAATAAAGGTGTAAATAACAAAGATTGATAATATGATAATAATCAGCACGAAGTTAATAAAAAATAACAAACTGCTTTTTAAGAAAGATATTAAGCGGGTTTCACCATAAAAACGATGATGCGCGGGATAGAAATAATATATCATCCATCCGATACCAATAAAATTAACCAGAAACCGAATTAGAGAAATGAAACTCGATTCTGAAATTGGTGTCAGTCCTTTGTTAATGAGGAACAGTAACAAAAAAATTAGTAATAAAAAGGAAAAGTAATGTAAGGTAAAAATACCGTGATCAAAGTAATACCAGCGTTTTTTATTATGGAAAAGCCAAAGAAAAAAAGCAAATATTGGCATAAATACAAACAGAACTTTGGGTAAATTATGGGTGAAGGTGCGTACGAATTTTTCAATAATTTCGCTTTGTGTGTTTTTCTCTTTAACTAATTGGAATTTTTTAATTATCCAATAACTGAAATCAGATAGCTTTTCTGATTCCGGAGCATTTTTTTGGATAGAGTCCAGTTGTTCCACGGAGGCGTATCCAAAATTAAATAAGTGATCTTCTTCTTCTGAATCCGTATGGTTCTTTTTAATGGAATCATTTTTAGATAACGTATCTTGAAATGATTTATTTTTAGTGGTAATGCTAGATTCCTTTTCGCCCGTATTATCGGGGGAATTGATCTCACTTGGGAAAATGGTAATCAATAAAAAAGTGATAAAGCTTATAAAGATATACAATCGAACTGGAGCCAAATAAGACAATCGTTTTCCCGAAAGGTATTCTTTAGTTAGTTCTGCAGGTTTGAATAAAAGATTTTTTATGGTGCGCCAAAAAGCGTTTTCGTAATGTGTTAAATCCTCAAAAAAGTGAATAAAGAGATGGTAAAACGTCTTTCGGGTATCAGTGTTTTCTTGTCCACAATTTGGACAGAATTTATTTTCTACCACGAATCTGCAGTTAAGGCAGGTTTTGTCGTTTCGGATTTTACTTTTAGACATAAACAAACAGTATAAATTCCAGATTTTTTGTTACATTTTAATTTATAAATCTAACAAAAAAACCGAACTTATACTGTTTTTAAAAACTTATATTTTCTGCGTTATTTTAAAACTTCTTTTAGGAAAGAATTCATACGCTCCCACGAACGTTTAGCAGCTTTTTCGTTATAAGCGGCACCTTTTGAATTATCGTTTCCAGCTTCTATTTCAGTAAAGGCATGTACTGAATTCGCGTAATAAATCATTTCCCAATCTGCTTTACTATCTCTCATTTCTTTTTGAAATGCGGCTACTTCTGCAGCTGGAACATACGTATCATCTGCGCCGTGTAATACTAATATCTCTGCAGTTATTGGATTGTTTATTCGGGAAGCATCACGACCTAAACCTCCGTGAAAAGAAACTGCACCTTGAATTTTCATTCCTGCTCTCGCCGCTTCAAGTGCTCCTGTTCCCCCAAAACAGTATCCAATCACTACAATATTGTCTGGGTTAGCACCCGCTTTCACTAACTGATCCAAAGCCAATTGTATGCGTAGTTGATAATTCGCTATATTACTTTTGTAAAAACCAGCTTGTTTAGCAGCCTCTTGTGTGTTAGTTGGGTAGTTTCCTTCACCATAGATATCTGCCACAAACGCATAGTAGCCCATTTTTGACAGTTTTTCTGCTGATTGTTTGGAATGCGTATCGATTCCTTTCCAAGCGGGAATGATTAAAATTCCGGGTTTGGTTGTGCTTCCTTTTTTGGGACCAGTTGAAAGTCCATTTAATTTTTGATTTCCATCCGTGTATTTTACGGCTTTTAATTGTGCAAATGCACTACTGGAAAATAATAATAACCCTAAAAAGGTAAAGAAAATATTTTTCATATTGTATTTTTTATTTTTACAAATGTCTCAATTAATTTGTCCTAAAATTAAGACTTTGATTTTTTTATCTTATGACAGTATTTTTAATTCTTATTATCAAGAGTACAGCAATTATTCTCCCGGATGGTAGGTCTTTTCGGCATTTTTTTGCACGTCTTCTTTATAGAATAATATGTTTTTAAATTGTCCTTTTTGGTACATTTCAGCCTGATCGTAAAAATGTTTTGATTTTAAATCACCGCTGTTTCCACCTGCCAGTAAAGACTTAGCTTTTATTTTAGATCCAAATTCGACTGCGCACACAAAACTGTTGCCGTTAGTTCCGTAGCGTTTTTTAGTATTTTTTTGATAGTTGCTTTTAAAAGCGGGTAAACTTCCCCAAAGCGCCGGTCCGTATCCGATCGGTAAACTTTCCAAAGCATCGTCATAAACCATTGTTATTTCACCGGAAGTTCTCTGGAAACGGTTGATTTCTCCCCAAGGAATTTGCCAAGTTCCAAATTTAATTTTCAGTTCGTTTACCACCATTTGCAATTGCGGAATCAATTGATTTGGAAAAGCATTTTTCGCAAAATTACGGGTGTTCTCTACTTGGTCCAATTCTCCTTCATTAGTGTATACTTTTTGAATAATTGGATCTAATTTATAAGCCCATTCCACAGCTAAGGTTGTTGCGACAGAATTTTCCCTGCTGTAATAATCCCAATTTTTCAAAAGGGTTATCGGTTCTAATAGTGCTGCGTAAAGCGGATCTGCGGCAGTGATATTTTTCTCAAAACTGGAAATCAACGATGGAATTAAAAATTCGAAAGCCGTCAGTTTCGTGTCGTAACCATCAGTAATTACTTTGTCTAATGTATACTGATTGCCTTTACTCAATAATCGAACAGCATTTAGTCCTCTAAAACTTTCTCCGTCCGGGGCCATGTACGGTAAATAGTTTTCTTCTTTTGGACTGTTATCACCCGCCACGGTATATGGTGTAGAGTTGCAGTTTTGCAACCAGCCGTTTATGGGATTGTAGGAATGAACCGTTTCTGAAACTTCGTGTAAGCCTTTCCATTGTGTTGCTGGTGTTGTGCCGTCCATCACTTTTGACCAATTAAGTTTTTTGTCCCGAATTGGGACAAAATTCCCATGCCAGTATGCAATATTTCCTTCTTTATCGGCATAAACGGTGTTGTTTGAGGTATTGGCTTTCAAATCCATTGCCTTTTTATAATCTTCAAAACTTTTCGATTTAGTTCTCACCCAACTTTGTTCCAGTCCTTTCATCGAACGATTATTCGATCTTAAGCTTATCCATTTTCCGTCTCTTTTGGCCATGATTGGACCGTGATTGGTGTAATACGTATTGAATGTTTTGGGAATGAGTTTCCCGTTTTCCAGATACTTGATAATTATTTTTTTTTCGATAACTGGAACTAATTTGTTGTCGTATTCGTAAAATAGTTTGTTGTTATTAGTCACTATTTTCTCAGCATATATATCCGCAACATCCACATTTGACGAGGTATGCATCCAACCGCAATTTTCGTTAAATCCTTGGTAAATGAAAAATTGCCCCCAAGTCACTGCTCCATAGGCGTTCAATCCTTCTTCGCTACTCATTTGTATTTCTGGTCTAAAATAAAAAGTGGTATGCGGATTAATGTATAAAATTGCATTTCCAGACGCCGTTTTTGATGGAGCAATTGCAAATCCGTTAGAACCTGTTTGCACATCTTTTTCACGTTCTATGTACGACACTTTATCGGTGTTTCCGGAGTAAAAAGCTTTCAATTCTCCGGTAGAAAGATCAGCGGTACTAATGGCTCCAATACTTCCATCGGTCCAAAGTAATGGAAACCAAGGTTCGAAATGAGTCAGCAAAGCGGGTTTTACTTCGGGGTGATTGTGTAGGTAAAAGTTGATTCCGTCCGCGTAACTGCTTAATAATTTTTTTAACCAAGGTGCTGCTTTTTTATAATCGGCTTTGGCTTCTTCGGTATCAATCAAAAGTTTTATTTCCAAATCATTATATAAAACCGACTGTCCTTTGATTTCGGAAAGGCGTCCCAGTTTTTCGATATAATTCATTTCTACCCGTTTGAAATCATCTTCACATTGCGCGTACAGCATTCCAAAAACTGCATCTGCATCGGTTTTGCCATATACATGCGCAATTCCCCAGTTGTCTCTGATAATTGTTACTTTTTGCGATAGTTTTTTTAGTCTTTCTATTTCTTGATTTGATATCTTTTGTGCAAACATGGAAAAACTAAAACAAATAACTAAAATTGTTAATGGCAAATCATTCTTGTAATATTTCATTTTATTGAATTTTAAATTTTTGACCTTCAGTGTAAATAGCCATTTCTAAGCTTTTGATACTAACTAAATTTTCTTTTTTAGATTTGGCGATTCCTTTTGGTTTTTTAACGACAATAACTTCGCTTGAGCCAACAATTTCGATTTCTTTGTTGCGAACAATCAAGGCGGTACTTTCGTCGACGCCAATTCCGATATGAGTTGGAAATTCAACTAAAGCAGACAGTAAGCGATTATATCGGCTTCTTTTTAGAAAATGCTGATCGATAATTACGTTTTTGACAAGTCCCAAGCCTGTAGTTGTTTCCAAATTGTCATATCGAATATTGTTAAAAGTTTCGCTATATTTGGATTCTAATTTTTGATTTCCTGTAATCATGTGTTCACACATAACTGCTGCTCCTGCACTTGTTCCGGCAATTGTACTTCCATTTTCGTACGCGCGGTGAATTGCTATATATATAGGAGTGTTTTTCACTACGTTCATGAAGCGAGATTGATCGCCTCCGCTGATGAAAATTAGTTTGGCATTTTGCAACGAATCGTTCAATACTTTATTTGTAGCTGTTGTTTTGTCGAAATTCAGCATAATAATTGGATTCGTGGTCAGTTTTTCGAATTGTTTTTTGAAATAAATGTAAGCACTGTCCGGTTCCTCGCTCGACATTGGTAACACGACAATATAATCGTTTTTTTGCAATTCAGATAGGTTTACTAATTGTGTCATCATTGCATCAGAACGTTGTCCTCCTCCAATGATGAATAATTTTCCCTTCAATTTTTGAGCTTGCAAAGTTCCAAAAGATAGAAATAAAAGCGTGCCAATAACAAATTTAAAATAGAGTAGGGAGTGAGTCGGTTCCTTCATGAATTATTTTTTGGAGATTAAGTCGGCATTTGAATAATAATTAGAGAGAAACGTTTCTTTTAAAAGCGCAGCCCAATTCAATTATGGAATCGGTTTTGGCAATACCGGGAATATTGTCTATTTTTTCGTACAGGACTTTTCGCATGTGTTCGTGATCTTTGGCTATGATTTTTATGTAAAGGGTAAAAGATCCGGTAATATAGTAACATTCTGTTATTTCCGGAATTTTTTTCAGTTCTTCAATAATTCTATCAGAGTCTTGATCTTTATTTAACGTAATTCCCGTAAAAGATCCCCAATCATACCCCACTTTTTTTTCATTGATTACTGGTTTTATCCCTGTAAGTATTCCTTGTTCCATCAATCTGTGGATGCGTTGATGCACCATGGTATTTGATATTTTTAGATTGGCTGCAATGGCTGAATATGCCATTCTTCCATCTTTTTCTAATTCTTTAATAATATTGATATCAAATTCGTCTACTATGTCCATGTTGGTTTAATTATAAATAATGCTCTTATGTTTGTATAAAAGTACTTATTTTTATTTAATTCGGAATATGTCTTTAAATTGGTTCTAGAATTCTTAAATGACTTATTTTAATCTAAATTAAATAAATATTTTTACATAAGATCTTTTTAAAAGTCAAAATATTTATTTTATTGGTAAATTAAAAAAAAACAGTAATTTTGTTTTTTCAAATAGTAAATTCGAAATATCATGACACATACAGAGCAAAACCTGTCTTCAAAATCTGAAGCGTTGATAGCAAAAGAGAATCAATACGGTGCGCACAATTACCATCCATTACCTGTGGTTTTAGAAAAAGGCGAAGGCGTTTATGTCTGGGATGTGGATGGAAAGAAATATTTTGATTTTCTATCAGCATATTCTGCCGTTAATCAAGGGCATTGTCATCCGAAAATTGTTGGTGCTATGATAAAACAAGCACAAACATTGACCTTGACTTCACGTGCTTTTCATAATGATCAATTAGGACCTTTTGAAGAATATGTAACCAAGTATTTTGATTTTGATAAAGTATTGCCAATGAATACTGGTGCAGAAGCTGTGGAAACCGCTTTGAAATTATGTCGAAAATGGGCGTATGAGGTAAAAGGAATTCCTGAAAATCAAGCACAAATTATCGTTTGTGAAAACAATTTCCACGGAAGAACAACTACTATCATTTCATTTTCGAATGATGAAAATGCACGTAAAAGCTTTGGACCATATACAGCAGGATTTATTAAAATCCCATACGATGATGTTGAAGCATTGGAAAACGTATTAAAATCAACTTCAAATATTGCAGGATTTTTAGTTGAACCTATTCAGGGTGAAGCTGGAGTTTATGTTCCCTCTGAAGGATATTTAGCAAAAACGAAAGCGCTTTGTGAGGCACATAATGTTTTATTTATTGCAGATGAAGTACAAACGGGAATCGCGAGAACCGGAAGATTATTGGCAACTTGTGGAAATTGTGAATGCAAAAAAGGTTGTGAAAACAATCCGGAAGTAAAACCAGATATTCTTATTTTAGGTAAAGCTATTTCAGGTGGTGTTTACCCAGTTTCGGCAGTTTTAGCGAATGATCATATTATGAACGTAATTAAGCCGGGACAACACGGATCTACTTTTGGAGGAAATCCTATTGCTGCTGCTGTTGCCATTGCAGCGCTTGAAGTGGTAAAAGAGGAAAATTTGGCGCAAAATGCTGCTTACTTAGGTGAAGTTTTAAGAACTGGACTTAACGAGATCGCTTCCAGAAATCCTTTAATTACATTGGTTAGAGGAAAAGGATTATTGAATGCCATAGTTATCAACAGTGATGAAGAATCCGATTTAGCTTGGGATATTTGTATGAAATTTAGAGATTATGGGTTATTGGCAAAGCCAACACACGGAAACAAAATTAGATTTGCTCCGCCATTAGTAATTACGGAATCTCAAATACACGAATGTTTGGCTATTATTGAAAGAGCTTTAAACGATTTCAGATAATGGGAAAAACGATAAAATTAATAAAGAACCGATCTGATATTGGTGCAGGTACGCGAGGATCTGACTTAGGGATTGATGCTATCGAGATTGCAGCAATTAATAAAAACAGCGATTATTTTAATCAATTTGAGTTTGAAGATGTCAAAACGCACAACGAATCAATATATGATAAAAATCGAAGTTCTTCAGCTAAAAGAATTGAGCACGTTGTGGAGCAATGCACCAGGGTTTGTAATGCGGTAAAGAAAAATATTGAAGGGAATTATTTTCCAATTGTATTATCGGGAGATCATTCTTCGGCATTAGGAACGTTAAGCGGAATCAAAGCGGCATATCCTGAGCAAAATATTGGCGTATTTTGGATTGATGCGCATGCCGATTTGCATTCGCCTTACACTTCACCATCTGGAAATATTCATGGAATGCCATTGTCTGCTGCCCTTGGCGATGATAATTTGAGTTGTCAGAATAACGAAGTTCCCTCTGAAACACAACAGCATTGGGAGGATATGAAAAATATTGGCTTTAAAGGACCAAAAGTTTTGGCTGAAAATCTGATTTATTTTGGTGTGCGTGATACTGAAGAAGAGGAGGACAAGCAAATTGAAAAATTGCATATCAAAAATTATAAAGTTGATGAATTAAGGTATCGAGGTTTGCAGAAATGTGTCGCTGAAGCGTTGTCTAAATTATCGCACTGTGAGGTATTATATATTTCTTTTGATGTGGATTCCATGGATTGTAATATGATTTCTTGTGGAACAGGAACGCCGGTTCCTAAAGGTTTTGATCAATATGAAATTATAGCAATCATCAATCAGATTATCCAAACCAAAAAAGTGGTTTGTATCGAATTTGTGGAGGTTAATCCGTTATTGGACACCAAAGGAAATAAAATGGCAGAAACTGCATTTGAAGTTTTAGAGTCCATAACTTCAGAACTTGTTAATCCTGTTGAATAGTTTTTTTCGAATTTATAAAAAAGCCCGAAATCAAAATTGATTTCGGGCTTTTTAATTAATGGTTTTTTCTAATAGTATGGAATTGTATTAGCCTCCGTAACCAGGATTTTGACTGATTTTACTATTTGTATCCATCTCTCTTAGCGGAATAGGAAATACCAATAAGTTGTCATTATATGGAATCAATTTCGTTCCGTCTGCAAAAACATCAATTGAAGCCTTTGTTCTTTTTAAATCGTGAATGGCAAAACCTTCCATGGCTAATTCTAATTGGCGTTCTCTTAAAATAGTAGCTAAGGAAATGGTTAGAAAATTTGTAGCATTTGCACGAGTTCTCAGTAAATTAACGTCAGCTAATGGTGTATTTCCAACAAAAGTTCCAGCTCTGAAATTGGATTCTGCTCGAATCAGGTACATTTCAGCCAAACGAATTAAGGGAACATCGCCAAATTGATTGGTATATTTAGAAGTCAATCTTCTTCCATTGTCTGGATTGATGTAATTAAAGTTTCGTCTTTCGTCAGCAGGATCTGTAAATTTAGCTAAATAAGTAGATCTGATTTCGATATCGCCTCCACGTCCACCATTGTTTTCAGAAGCATATAAAATTGTCATTTCATTTTCTCCAGTTTGTTTTGTGATTTGGATTGCAAAAATATCCTCACTTTGGTTTACATCGTGGTTGAAAGCGTTGGCATATTTTGTAGATAATGAGCGTCCGCTGTTTTTTATTACATCATCAGCCGCATCTCTGGCAGCTATATAATTCCCTTGTTGAAGATAGACTCTTGCTAATAAAGCTTTCGCAGCATATTTATCAGCATAAAAACTATTGTTTTCCGGAAGGTCATTGTAAGCCAGATTCAAACCTGAGATTATTACCGCATACACTTCGGCAACAGTGCTTCTTTCTTTTGCTAAATCAACAGTGAAATCATATATTGCATTTGGTCGGATAACCACACCCAATTGTGTATTTGTCTGACCTGCTTCAAATGGTTTTGCAAAGAATCGAACCAAATCAAAGTACGCCATTGACCTTAAGAAATTGGCTTCAGCAACCATTGTCGCCTTTTTTTCCGGATCTGGTACTTTATCTATATTTTCAATAACAGTATTGGCCGCATTTATTATTTGATAGTTTCTGGCATAAATTTGCTGAACAAAAGCATTGTTTACAAGAATACTTTTAGAATACATTTGTCGGCATTCGCCAAAAGTACCTCTCCATCTAAAGTCAGTAGTTGCAGTTATACCAGTTTGTGCCAATAAATCAGCAGAAGTCAATATTCTGCCTCCATAGACATCGCCGTCAGCCGCGGTAGCATAAGTGCCTGTTAGTATATTAGTAATACCGGTTTCAGTGCTTAATGTTACTGTTGCATCTTCATTTTGTTTCGGATCAATTTCTAATTCATTATCACAACTTGCAAAAAAAGTAGCGAAAAGAATAAATAAGATTAATTTATTTGATTTCATTTTTTTTAATTTTTAAAAATTAATATTTACTCCTAAAGCAATTGTTCTTGCAGGTGGTGCCGAATAAAATTCTTCTCCAATACCCGCATCATCTCTTCTTGCTTCTGGGTCATAACCAGAATAGTTTGTGAATGTAAGCAAGTTGACACCCGTTGCGTAAAGGCGTACGCTGCTCATTCCTAGTTCTTTAATAGCACTTCCTGATAAAGAATATCCTATTGTTAGGTTTCTTAAACGAACAAAATCAGATTTATCTAAAAATCGTGTTGATTCTCCAGTTCCGTTACTTCCGTACAATCTGGCTTGCGGAACATTAGTGATATCGCCAGGATTTTGCCAACGATCCAATTGATCAATCGTTTGGTTGTCAAAATAATCAGCAGCAACCGATTGATATTTTCCTGCTGAGTTGTAAATGCTAGCTCCCCATTCTCCTTGGAAAGTGAAAGACAAGTCAATTCCTTTATAGTTGATGGTGTTGGTCATACCAGTCATCAATGTTGGGAAAGGATTTCCGGAAACAACTCTTGAAGCCTCAGCATAATCATTAGTTGTTGATTTATCCAAAGATCCATCAGCATTACGGGTATTTTTTACATACAATGCATCACCGTTAGCAGGATCAACTCCAGCATATTCTGCCAAGAAAAAGGAAGATATATTTTCACCAACTCTGTTAATCGTAAATGCACCAATGATATCTTTATTATTGTTTGGCATGGACACTACTTCAGATTCATTAGTTGTAATGTTAAAGCTGGTATTCCATTTAAGATTCGCCGACTCAATGTTTTTTGTATTTAAAGTAAATTCAACTCCGCTACTTTGTACTTCACCAATGTTTTGATTGATAGATGTCGCACCAGAGCTTAATGCTAATGGTACACTAAACAGTAATCCATTGGTATTTTTTTTGTAGTAATCAGCTTCGACACTGATTCGGTTTACTAAACCAAATTCAACACCAAAATCGATTTGAGTAGACTTTTCCCAAGTAAGATTATCATTTCCTGCTTGAGAAAAAGAAAGTCCTGATTTTAAGTTGTAAGGATTTGAGCCGTATAATTGGCGGGAAGCAAAATTGCCTAATTCTGCATTTCCTAATTTACCCCAACTTCCTTTTAATTTTAAAAAAGTTAAAGTAGTATTGTCTTTTAAGAAACTTTCCTCTGAAATAATCCAACCAGCTGAAAAAGCTGGAAAAGTACCAAATCTTTCGTTTTTACCAAATCGAGAAGAACCATCACGACGAATACTTGCTTTGAAAATGTATTTGTCATCAAATGAATAGGTGATTCTACCAAACTGAGAAACAAAAGTGTAATCAGTTTCATTACCTGATCCTGCAGAAACTTCTGCTCCACCGTCTACAGTTTGAAAAGAGTCATTTGGAAAATAAATACTAGTTACACTTTGAAACCTGCGATTAAATTTATTAAACTCCACACCGGCAACGGCATTAATATCATGTTTCTCGCCAAAAGTTTTATCAAAGGTTAAATAATTACTGTAAATGTACGTCTCGTTATTTACAGAAGTGGCGAAAGCTTCACCATCAGTAGCCATAAAAGGAGAATCTTTCCCATACCAAGCATCTTCTGTCTGCGACAAAAGGTCATAAGAAAAATCAGAATTTACTTTTAAAGAAGGGATAATCTTAAATTCTCCGTACACTTTTCCTGTAACTCTTCTCATTAATGTTTTCCAAAACGAATTGTCAATCGCTAATAAATAATTCGCATACAAAGTATTTGGATTAGCAGTACCGTCCTCAAAACGATCTGGAGACAATGGTGATTGTGCTACGGCTTGTAATGGAGTCGTGAAAGAGTTATCATCCTGAATACGATCAATTTCTGATCTAGAGAAACTTAAATTCATCCCAGCAGTAAAGCGGTCTGAAACTTTGTGGGAAACATTTGTACGAGCGGTAATTCGTTCTAATGCATTGCTATTTATAATTCCTGTTGTATTGTTGTATGCGCCAGAGAAGAAATATCTGGTATTTGCATCTCCCCCTGATACTGAGAAATCAGCATCGGTATTAAATCCGTCTTGAAACGCAGTATTCTGCCAATCAGTGTCTACTTCTCTATTTCTCCAATCTGTACCTTGTGCCAAGAAATCGAAAGTATCTTCGGCTTCAATAGCATCGCCAAGTCCATTGATGGAAGCTTCTGTAAAAAGTTCGATGTATTGATCCGCGTTCAGGAATTTTCTTTTGTTTGTAGCCTGACTAACTCCTTGTGAAAGATTGATCGAAAACGTTCCTTTGCCTTCTTTTCCTCTTTTAGTAGTTATCAATACCACACCATTTGCTCCTCTGGCACCATAAATTGCGGCTGATGATGCATCTTTTAGCACATCAATAGATTCAATCTCGTTTGGGCTCAAGGTTAGTAATGGGTTGGTTGGTGCGCCATTACTGGATTCATTTGTTGTTACCAAAGGAATTCCATCCAAAACATACAATGGCTGTGTCCCGGCACTGATACTGGCGGCACCACGTACACGAATGTTTATGCCTCCATCCACTTTACCGTTGGTTTGTGTGATTTGAACTCCAGCCAATTTACCAACTAAAGCATTTTGCACATTCGATACCGGAATCTGTTGGATATCTTTAGCTGTTACACGAGCAATATTATCCGTTAATTTCTTTTTGCTTTGGGTTCCATAACCCACAACAACGACTGTTTCTAATTGATTTGAAGCGTCACCAAGCTTTATCAGCATAGAAGAAGATCCTGAAATTTCTACAGTTTTCATCCCCACGAAACTGACGATTAAAATTTGTCCCTTTTTTGCATTTATGGTAAAATCTCCATCGAAATTAGTTTGTGCACTAATTGTTGTTCCCTTAACAATAATGTTAGCGCCGGGTACTGGTAGTCCGCCCATGTCAGTCACTTTACCGGACAAGGTACTTTCTTGAGCAAATGTCAATTGCACGGACAGTACAATTAGTAAACTCAAAAATTGTTTGAATTTCATTTTCATTTTGGTTTGGTTTAAGATTAATTGAGTCAAATATCCAAATAAAATGTTAATTATATTTCATTATACTTAATAAAAATGTTTGTATGTTGTTTTATTATTGAAAATTTAATTTTTATTGAATAAAAAAACAGAATTCATAAAAATATCTTATTAACAAATTAAATTTTGACTCGCTGTAAGTATTGTAACAGGTACGAGTAACAAAAATCAAATTAAAAAGCATTTGGAAACTCTTGAATAGACTTGTTAAGAAATTTACTGGCACAACATATTTATTGAAGTAGTAAACAGACTCTACATCATATATTTTACTTAATTAGTCACGTTTCAGATAAATGAGAAAATTTTCATTTAGTTCAAAAATGTTCATCTTGCTGTTCTCACGGATGATTGTAAAGATTAATTCTTAATTTTTGAATCTTATTTTAGTGACAAATAAACATGGAAGCGTAAATAAAGTAGTAAATTTTTTTGACTTACCTAGCGTTTAAGAATACAAAAAGAAAGTATTGGATAATGTCACTTCAAACATCTCTTTTCAAGGATCATCTTTATAAATTTGGGCTTATGCGGTAGTGGCTTTTATCAGTTTGAATTTGAATTTAACGGCTATTATTACTTATGACCTTATCATTTAACATTTTATGGGACCAATTACTGGAGCCGGTTTTGGTTTGATAATTTATTATTTTAATTGATGTAAAAGATCATTTAAAACTTACCTATCGCCACAATGGTGAGTTTGGTGGTTTCTAAAATTTACTTTTATTTGAGTCCTTTAAAAGACACATAATTAGTATTTTTAACAAGAACATGACCCAAAATTTAAGATATTTTTTTGCTTTTTTTTGGAGGGCTCGTTGGAGTGATAGCCATTACAAAGGTAGAAAAAGAAAATCCTATTCCAGGAGTTGCCATCGCAACTGCATTAATGCCTCCTTTGTGTACTGCGGGTTATGGCTTAGCTTTGGGAATTTTAGATTTTTTTTTGGTGCGATGTATTTGTACACTATTAATTGTGTTTTCATTTGTATTGCAAGCCTTATAATTGTTAAATATTTGAAATACCCATGTGTTAAACAAACCAATTTTAAGACAGAAAAGAGAGTTAGGTTTATAATTTCTTTTTTGACATTAGCTTTAATTGTTTCCAAGCGTTTTCTTTGCATATCAGCTTTTTAAAGAAAAAAAATACAAACAAAAGGTAGAACAATTTTTGAAAGTAGAGTTTTTAGATAAAAGAGATATTGTGCTTTACAAAAAAACGCAGTTCACTTCAAATCCCAAAAAAATAAACATTGCTTTTTTGCGAAAAAGGTTGGATAAGGACAAAATAAAACGACTGAATGAAAAATTGAAATTGTATGAATACTAGATTCAACTAATTAATGCAACTTTTAGGGGGGAGATAAAGATATTTTTTCAAAAGAAAGGACTTTTAAAAAGCCCTCTCTCTCGAATGGAATAAATGTTCTTTATTTGCTCCTG
>NZ_JAFCVD010000017.1:0-41562 GCF_049896865.1 Flavobacterium sp. DSP2-3-1
ACCTCTTCCCTTCCCGAACAGAGTAGTTAAGCCCGCCTGCGCAGATGGTACTGCAGTTATGTGGGAGAGTATGTCGTCGCCTTTCTTTGAAAACCCCGTTCTGATGAACGGGGTTTTTTGTTTTAGAGGTGTCCGAAGTTTTTTGATAACGATGCGGTTTGGCGCCTTTTTTTAAACTGAATAAAATTCGGAATGTATTAAATCCTCATCATTCAAATGATGAGGATTTTTTTGTGAATGCTAACATTATTTATATTTCAAGTTAATGGAGTTTAAGAATAGGTTAATTTATTGTCCTTTCGTGATCGTAAAGAGTTTGTACAAACTTTATGTTGTATTTTTGTTTTAAATATAAAAATATAATATGAAAAGAATTATTTTGTTTTTAGCAGTAATTATGTCTTTCAACTCACAAGGTCAGCAACGGCCTAAATTAGTAGTTGGTATAGTGGTTGACCAAATGAAAATGGAATATCTATATCGTTTCTCGGACGATTTTTCTGCAAATGGTTTTAAAAGATTAATGAATAATGGATATACTTTTCACAATATGCATTATAATTATGTACCAACTTATACAGCTCCTGGCCATGCTAGTATTTATACTGGTACTACGCCATCTACACATGGAATAGTTGGAAATGATTGGTTCAATAAAGCTACAGGAAAAGATATGTATTGTACGGATGATGCATCTGTTTCAATACTAGGTAACGGTACAGAAAAAGAGGGGGCAATGTCTCCTAAAAATTTATTAAGTACCACAATTACTGATGAGTTGCGAATGGCTACAAATTTTAAAGGTAAGGTAATTGGTATGAGTATAAAAGATCGTGGTGCTATATTGCCAGCGGGTCATTTTGCTAATTGGGCATTTTGGTATAGTAAAACAGGAGCTTTTATTTCAAGTACTTTTTATGGTTCAGCACTGCCTAATTGGTTAACTGAATTTAACCAAGATAAGCGATATATGAATTACATTAATAAAGGATGGAATTTATTGAAGCCGATAGACACTTACAATGAAAGTCTTGCTGATGACAATCCGTATGAAGGTAAATTAGATAAAGCTAATGCACCTGTTTTTCCATATGATTTAAGTAAGATGGATAAAGAAAAAGGAGCAGATGTTTTGAGAACTACACCTTTTGGTAATGATATTTTGGCAGAGTTAGCGATGAAAGCTATAGAAAAAGAAGAATTAGGGAAAGATGATATCACAGATTTTTTGACGGTTAGTTTTTCTTCAACGGATTATGTAGGACATACTTTTGGACCGCGTTCTATAGAGTTACAAGACACTTATTTGCGTTTAGATCAAACCATTGCTCAGTTTTTAAACTATTTAGACAAAACCGTTGGAAAAGATAATTACTTGCTTTTTCTGACTGCTGATCACGCTGGAGCTGAGAATCCTAATTATTTAAAAGATAACAAATACAATGTAAAAAATATTCCTGCGAAAGACATTGTTGAAGCATTAAAAAAACATTCAAATGAAACCTTTGGTTCAGATTTGATATTAGATTATTCTAACTTTAATCTTTTTTTCAATAAAGAAATTATCAAACAGAAAGGATTAGAATTGGTGAAAGTGAAACAAAGTTTTAAGGACTTTTTGATGACACAAGAACAAGTTAAAAGAGTGTACACTGAAGAGGAAATTTTAGCGTCATCAGGAGATGATTATTTTTTAAGTTTCATTTCTAAGGGTTATGATCCTAAACAAAATGGCGATATTGTTATACTTGATAAAGCAGGTTATATGCAATATCAAGCTACAGGAACTACACATGGTTCACCTAATAGTTATGATACTCATGTGCCTTTACTTTTTTATGGATGGCAAGTTCCAAAAGGAGAATTGCACGCTAAAAAATACATTACCCAAATTGCACCAACGCTTTCACAAATGTTGAAAATTCCATTTCCAAATGGGACTGAATCCGAAGTGTTAGAAACTCTTTTAGATAAAAAATAAAAATTGGTCTTATTTATTTTTGAACAAAAAAAATCCCGTCTCATTAAAAGTGAGGCGGGATTTGTATTTTAAACTGTGGCCATTGCTGCAGGTAATGGAATTTGATTTTTAAGTAAATCTTCAAAGGTTTCATGTGCTCTGATTAGATGCCCTTCGCCGTTCATCCATAATACTTCGGCTGGTTTGTATCTTGAGTTGTAGTTTGAAGCCATAGAGAAACAATACGCTCCCGCATTTCTAAAAGATAAAATATCACCTTCTTTTATTTCTGCAATTTTTCTGTTATTAGCAAAAGTATCTGTCTCACAAATATATCCTACTACGGAGTAGAATCGTTCTTTGCCTTTTGGGTGAGAAATGTTTTCGATGTGATGTTGTGAACCGTAAAACATTGGTCTAATCAAATGATTAAAACCGCTATCTATTCCTGCAAAAACCGTAGAAGTAGTTTGTTTAACGACATTAACTTTAGCCAAAAAGAAACCAGCTTCACTTACTAGAAATTTACCAGGTTCAAATATCAAGGTTAATTCTTTTCCATATTCGGTACAAAAGGCATTGAATCTTTTTGATAATTTTTTACCTAACTCTTCAATGTCCGTCTCGATATCGTCTTTTTTATAAGGCACTTTAAATCCACTTCCGAAATCAAGGAATTCGAGGTTTTTAAAGTTTTTTGCAGCATCAAATAATATTTCTGCGGCATATAAAAACACTTCGATGTCCAAAATATCAGAACCAGTATGCATATGAATTCCCACAATATTCATTTTTGTATTTTCAACAATGCGAACTAAATGCGGTAATTGGTGAACAGAAATCCCAAATTTACTATCAATATGACCAACAGATATATTAGCATTTCCACCTGCCATTACATGTGGATTTATTCTAATGCAAACAGGAACACTTGGATATTTTGTTCCGAACTGTTCTAATATGGATAAGTTGTCAATATTTATTTGAACTCCCATAGCGTTAACTTCTTCAATTTCTTCAAGAGAAACACCATTTGGAGTGTAAAATATTTTTTCTGGCTCATAGCCGGCATGAAGTCCTAATAATACTTCCTGAATGGAAACGGTATCTAAACCAGACCCCATTTCTTTCAACAATTGGAGGATCGCAACATTAGACAATGCCTTCATCGCGTAATTAATGCGCAACTTATTAACCTTAGAAAAAGCTTTTGATAATCTGTTATATTGAGATTGTATTTTTTCGGCATCGTAAACGTATAATGGACTGCCAAATTGTTCTGCTAATTGTACTAAGTCTTTTGATTGCATGATTATTAATTTTGAGCAAATTTATTACTCTTTATTTAGTTCCACAAGCTAATATAGGAATTCTAACAAATTCTAACAAAAAGTTATAAATTAAACATATGTTTGAAATTCTATAAAAAAAATAACCCTTGACAAATTTTTCTATCAAGGGTTATAAAATATCATTTAGAACTATAAGTTGGGTAAATCGCCATCTCCTTTGGTCGGTAAATTGGTATAACCCATCAAGTATTTATCGACTTCTCTGGCAGCTTCACGACCTTCAGATATTGCCCAAACAATTAATGATTGTCCTCTTCGCATGTCACCTGCAGTAAATATATGGGGAACATTCGTTTGATAATTGTTCGCTTTATAATTGCTTCTCATATCAATTTCTAATCCTAATTGATTACTTAATGTTTTTTCAGGACCGGTAAATCCCAGTGCTAACAGAGCTAAATCACAAGGCCATATTTTTTCCGAATCTTCTTTTTCTATCAATTCAGGTCTTTGTCCAGGTGTCATTTTCCAAGCCACTTCAACGGTTTTTAAACCTATAAGTTCCCCTTTTTCATTAGAAATGAATTCTTTGGTGTTAATCAACCAGTTTCTATTACAACCTTCTTCATGTGAAGAGGATGTTTTTAATTGCAATGGCCAAAATGGCCACGGAGTAGTTTCACTTCTTCCGACTGGTGGTTTTGGTAAAATCTCAAAATTAGTTACCGATTTAGCACCGTGTCTGTTTGAGGTCCCAACACAATCTGAACCAGTATCTCCACCACCAATAACAATAACATCTTTACCAGTTGCTTTGATTTGATCCGTAATTGATTCTCCGTATATTACTTTAGTTTGTTGTGTTAAAAAGTCCATTGCTTGAATAACTCCTTTACTTTCTATTCCTTTAGTAGGTAAACTTCGTCTTTCGGTTGCACCACCGCATAATACGATTGAATCAAAAGAATTTAAATCTTCAACACTATAATTTACGCCAACATTTATATTTGTTTTAAAAGTGATTCCTTCAGCTTCCAGTACTTTAACACGTCTGTCAATAATCCCTTTTTCTAGTTTGAAATTTGGAATTCCATAACGTAATAAACCTCCTATTGCATTGTCTCTTTCAAAAACCGTAACGGTATGTCCTGCTCGATTTATTTGTTGTGCCGCCGCTAATCCAGCAGGACCAGAGCCTATTACAGCTACTGTTTTTCCTGTTCTAACTTCGGGCGGTTGTGGTTTTATCCAACCTTCAGCAAAGCCCCTTTCGATAATATTTTTTTCGATATTTTCGATAGCTACCGGTTCGCTGATAATTCCTAACACACATGATTTTTCACATGGAGCAGGGCATAAACGGCCGGTAAACTCTGGAAAGTTATTGGTTGATTGTAATATTTTCAATGCACTTTGCCATTCTTCCTGATGCACCATGTCATTAAAATCAGGAATTAAATTCCCTAATGGACAAGCACTGTGACAAAATGGAATACCACAATCCATGCATCTAGATCCTTGTTCTTTGATTTTATCATTGGTTAACGGAATTTTAAATTCATTATAATTTGATACTCTTTCTAGAACAGCAACATTGCTTTCGTCGGTTCTAGTATATTCTTTAAATCCTCCTATCTTTCCCATAACTATAGTGCTAGTAGTTCTTCAATTTGTTTTTCTTCGGCTAATCGTTGCAATGCTTTTTTGTAATCAGTAGGCATTACTTTGACAAAATGGTTGCTTTGGTTTTTCCAATCTTCTAAAATCCTCTTTGCCAAAGGACTATTGGTATACATAGAATGATTTTTTATCAAACGTCTCAGTTTAATAAAGTCATCTTCTTCGAATATTTCAAAAGCGACCATTTCCATATTACATAAGGTAGCGTCGAATTTTTTATTTGGATCAAAAACGTAGGCAATACCACCGCTCATTCCTGCAGCAAAATTTCTGCCTGTTTTTCCTAGAACTACAACAGTTCCTCCAGTCATGTATTCGCATCCGTGATCTCCAATTCCTTCTACAACTGCTGTTGCTCCAGAATTTCTAACACAAAAACGTTCTCCTGCCATACCATTTATGTATGCCTCACCAGTAATAGCTCCATAAAGTGCAACGTTACCAATGATAATATTTTCTTCTGGTTTGAAAGTGGCAGATGGTGGGACTTTGATAATTAATTTAGCTCCAGAAAGGCCTTTTCCTAAATAATCATTACAGTTTCCATGAATTTTGAATGATAAACCATTGGTTGCAAAAGCACCAAAACTTTGTCCGGCTGATCCTTCAAAATCAACTAATATTGTGTCTTCAGGCAAACCTTGTGCGCCATATATTTTAGAAATCTCATTACTCAATATAGCTCCAACGGAACGATCCGTATTTTTAATTTTAAAAGTAACTCTGGTTCTTTCTTTTCGATAAATAGAAGGAATAGCGGCTTTTATAATATCAAAATCAAGCACATGTTCTAAAGCATGGTCTTGTTCTGTAGTATTGTGATTTGGTACTACTTTCGCTTTTTCTGGTTTATATAAAATTGCAGATAAGTCTAATCCACTTGCTTTATAATGTTTTATGGCTTTGTTGACATTCAGTTTTTGAGATTGTCCTACCATTTCTTTGAGGGTTCTAAATCCTAATTGCGCCATGATTTCCCTCAACTCCTCAGCGATAAAATACATGAAGTTAATGATGTGTTCCGGCGTTCCTTTGAAATTTTTTCTCAATTCAGGATCTTGGGTTGCAATTCCTACTGGACACGTATTCAAGTGACACGCTCTCATCATTATACAACCGGACGCTACTAAAGGCGCGGTTGCAAAACCAAATTCTTCAGCGCCAAGTAAAGCAGCAATGGCTACATCACGTCCTGTTTTCAATTGTCCGTCACATTCTAAAACTACACGACTTCTTAAATCATTTAATATTAAGGTTTGTTGTGCTTCCGCAAGTCCAAGTTCCCAAGGAATTCCTGTATGTTGTAAGGATGTTAATGGTGCAGCTCCGGTTCCGCCGTCGTATCCTGAAATTAAAATCACATCAGCTTTTGCTTTAGCAACACCGGCAGCGATTGTTCCTACACCCACTTCAGAAACTAATTTCACATTAATTCTCGCTTCACGATTGGCATTTTTTAAATCAAAAATCAACTGTGACAAATCCTCAATAGAATAAATATCGTGGTGTGGCGGCGGAGAGATTAATCCAACATAAGGCGTTGAATTTCTGACTTCAGCAATCCAAGGCACTACTTTTTCAGCTGGTAATTGTCCACCTTCTCCGGGTTTTGCGCCTTGAGCCATTTTTATCTGAATCTCTTTGGCATTTGTTAAGTAGTTGATAGACACTCCAAATCTTCCGGAAGCTACTTGTTTAATAGCACTATTTCTGGAATCTCCATTTAAGTCTTTTTGGAAACGTTTAGGATCTTCTCCACCTTCACCAGAATTACTTTTTCCGCCAATTCTATTCATGGCAATTGCCAGATTTTCATGAGCTTCCTGACTGATAGATCCGTAAGACATTGCGCCAGTTTTGAATTTTTTTACAATTTCTGTCCAAGGTTCCACTTCGTCAATAGAAATTGGATCCAAATTATTGAATTCAAATAAGCCTCTAATTGTCATCAAGTTTTCGCTTTGGTCATTGACCATTTTAGCATATTCCTTGTAGCTTTCAGGACTATTTAAACGTACTGCTTGTTGTAGTTTAGAAATAGTTGTTGGATTAAACATGTGTTTTTCTCCTGATCTTCTCCACCTGTAAATTCCTCCAATTTCTAAAGGCAATAAATTGCTGACTTTTGAATTTGGAAATGCTTTTTGGTATCTTTTTTTGATTTCTTTTTCGACTTCCATCAGGCCTATTCCTTCAATTCTGGAAGGAGTATAAGGGAAATATTTTGAAGTAAATGTTTTATTTAATCCTAAAATTTCAAAAATCTGTGCCGCTCTGTACGAATGTAAAGTAGAGATGCCAATTTTATTCATGATTTTCAAGATCCCTTTTGCAATAGCTTTATTGTAATTTTTAATAGCATAATCCGCTTTTATGTTAGTAATAAAACCTTGGTTAACTTGGTCATGAATAATTTCATTCACCATGTAAGGGTTTATTGCGCTGGCTCCATAACCAAATAATAGGGCAAAATGATGTGGTTCGCGAGGTTCTGCGGATTCAATAATGATTCCAAATTTAGAACGAACTTTTAGAATGTTAAGCGAATGATGAATGTAAGAACACGCCAACAGCATCGGTATTGGAGCCATTTTTTCACTAACTCCTCTATCTGAAAGAATCACAATATTACAGCCTTCTGAAACCGCTTTAAAAGTTGCTTGAACCGCTCTTTCCAAAGCGCGTTCTAGACCATTTACCCCTTTTTCGTTATCGTATAAAGTAGCGATCGTTACTGATTTGAAATCAGCATGATCAATGTTTTTTACTTTATCTAAATCCTCGTTCGAAATAACTGGATTTTGAATTTTTAGTTTCTTACAATGTTTTGGAACAATATCAAAAATATTATAATCGCCACCAATCGCTAAACTGATATCAGTAATTATTTCTTCACGAATACCATCCAACGGTGGATTGGTAACCTGAGCAAATAATTGTTTAAAATAGTTGTATAACAGCTGTGGCTGATCTGACAAAACCGCTAACGGAGTATCATTTCCCATAGAACTTAATGCTTCTGCACCTTGAGTTCCCATTGGGTTTATGATTGTTTTTAAATCCTCTAACGTGTAGCCAAAAAGTCTTTGTCTTGTTTCAAAATCTATGTTTTCTACTGGAATTGGATTGTCAGTATATGGTATTTGAGCCAATTGTACCAAATTTTCATCCAACCATTGTTTGTAAGGACGTTTGGTAACAATTGCATTTTTGATCTCTTCATCTTCAATAATTCGACCTTCGTTCATGTCAACTAAAAACATTTTTCCCGGTTCTAAACGACCGTGTTGAATCACATCTTCGGGCTTGATGTCAAGAACTCCAATCTCTGAAGACATAATTACGAAACCACTTTTAGTCAATGTATATCGTGAAGGACGCAATCCATTTCTATCTAATAAAGCACCAATAACGTTACCATCAGTAAAAGGAATAGAAGCTGGACCATCCCAAGGTTCCATGATGCAAGCGTTGTACTCGTAGAATGCTTTTTTGTCGGCTGACATAGTTTGGTGTTTTTCCCAAGCTTCAGGGACAACCATCATCATCGCTTCCGGCAAAGAACGTCCCGTCATCAATAACAGTTCGATTACCATATCCATAGAAGCCGAATCTGATTTTCCTTCTAAAATAATTGGGAATAATTTTTTGATGTCATCACCAAAAACATCGCTTTTCATTAGTTCTTCACGGGCCCGCATGCGGCTAATGTTACCACGAAGCGTATTTATTTCTCCATTATGACACATATATCGGAAGGGCTGAGCCAATTCCCATGAAGGAAAGGTATTAGTCGAAAATCGTTGGTGAACTAAAGCCAGTCTGGTCACTAAATCATCATCTAATAAATCCGTATAATACCTGCTGATGTCTTCAGGCATCAACAAACCTTTATATATTATTGTAGTGGTTGAAAAACTGGAAAAATAAAACATGTGACTTTCTGAAATTCTTGAATTTCGAATCGCATGTTCTGCTATTTTTCTTGCTGCAAATAACTTAGCATTAAATTGTTGTTCCGTAAGGTCTAATCCATTTTTACCAACAAATACTTGTTTAACGGTTGGTTCTTTCTCGCCGGCAATACGTCCTAAATTTGATGCGTCAACAGGAACGTCTCTCCATCCTATTAATTCTAGATTTTGATCGCGTATCGAAGTTTCAAAAGTAGTTTTACAAAAAACAACTTGATTTTTACTTTTAGGCATAAAAACCATTCCCACGGCATATTCCTTAGTTTCCGGGAGATCAAATTCGCAAATTTTCTTAAAAAAATCATGTGGGATATCAAACAATATCCCTGCTCCATCTCCAGTTCTGCCATCTGAACTTACAGCGCCCCGGTGTTCTAATTTGATTAATATATCAAGTGCTTTGTGTATAATATCATTTGACTTAATTCCATTTAAATTACAAATGAATCCAGCACCGCAATTGTCGTGTTCAAATTCGGGCAAATAAAGGCCTTGTTCTTTAACTCTCATGCTTAAATTTTTTTCTACAAAATTAAAGATTTAGTAACATATAAGAGGTGTAAAGGTTAAAAATGGCTTGTTTTTACAGTTCTAATAGAAAAAGGTTGACTAAATCTCAATAATGATATTTAAACACATCCGATTTGATTTTTCGATAAAATGGAAATAAAAAAATACTGATTAAAGCGGTGATTTTGAAAGAAATATTTTGCCAATCGTTAATCGTGATTATTTTTAACAAATTTGTAGTTAATTTTTATATTTTTTTATTTTGACAGTGGCTTTGTCTTTCTTTCTATTATCGAGATTTAGAGCTACATTTAATTGAAAAAAAAATAACAGTTAAGTTTAATTTTGCTATTTTTGTGGCACTTTTA
The DNA here is from genome assembly GCF_049896865.1 of Flavobacterium sp. DSP2-3-1. NCBI lineage: Bacteria > Pseudomonadati > Bacteroidota > Flavobacteriia > Flavobacteriales > Flavobacteriaceae > Flavobacterium > Flavobacterium sp. DSP2-3-1. The sequence continues at coordinate 9,785 of NZ_JAFCVD010000017.1, forward strand.
TTCTGAAAGAAATTCAGAAGCCAGACAAATTCTATATTATGAACATACACGAATATCAAGGAAAAGAGATTTTAGCTAGCTACGGAGTTCGCATTCAACGCGGAATAGTTGCTAATAGCCCTGTAGAAGCGGTTGCTGCTGCAAAACAATTAACTGCCGAAACTGGTACAAGTTGGTATGTTGTAAAAGCCCAAGTTCATGCAGGTGGACGTGGAAAAGGTGGTGGAGTGAAACTTGCCAAAAATTTACAACAAGTTGAAGAGATTTCAGAGCAAATCATCGGAATGCAATTGATTACACCTCAAACTTCTGCTGAAGGTAAAAAAGTACACAAAGTTTTAATCGCTGAAGATGTATATTATCCTGGCGAAAGTGAAACTTCGGAGTTTTACGTTTCTGTTTTATTGAACAGAGCTACAGGTCGAAATATGATTATGTATTCTACTGAAGGTGGAATGGATATTGAAGAAGTTGCGGAACACACTCCTCATTTAATTTTTACTGAAGAAATTGACCCTTCTGTTGGATTGCAAGGTTTTCAAGCAAGAAGAATTGCTTTTAACTTAGGTCTTTCTGGAAACGCTTTCAAAGAAATGGTAAAATTCATCGATTCTTTATACAATGCCTATATTGGATCTGATGCTTCGATGTTTGAAATCAACCCGGTTTTAAAAACATCTGACAATAAAATTATGGCTGTAGATGCTAAAGTAAATATCGATGATAATGCTTTATACAGACAAAAGAAATATGCTGACATGCGTGACATTCGTGAGGAAAATCCAATCGAAGTGGAAGCAAAAGAAGTAGGGTTAAACTATGTAGATCTTGACGGTACAGTAGGATGTATGGTGAACGGAGCTGGTTTAGCAATGGCAACTATGGATTTGATTAAATATGCTGGTTTTGAGCCTGCTAACTTCCTTGACGTAGGTGGAACTGCTGATGCAAAACGTGTTGAAACTGCTTTCCGTATTATCTTAAAAGATCAAAACGTAAAAGCTATTTTGATTAATATTTTTGGTGGAATCGTTCGTTGTGACCGTGTGGCGCAAGGAGTTGTTGATGCTTACAAAAATATGGGTGATGCAATTAAAGTGCCAATCATTGTTCGTTTGCAAGGTACAAATGCAGCGATCGCAAAAGAATTAATTGATAATTCAGGAATGCCAATTTTATCTGCTGTTGAATTCCAAGAAGCAGCTGATCAAGTTAAAGCAGCACTTTCTTAATTAGAAAATAGTTATAAATTTAAAATCCTGTTTGCTGTGGCAAACGGGATTTTTTTTTGGATCATTACAAGTTTTTAAAGAGAACAAATCATAATAATAATTGAAAGTGCAAAGTTTTCTGCTTTACAACAATTATCTTTGTTTTTAATGTTTTTTAGTAATTATGAAACTCCAGATACAAAATAGTTTTACTGCCGAATTACCTGCTGATCCCAATCAAATCAATGTTCCAAGACAGGTTCATCAAGCTTGTTATTCTTACGTACTACCCAAAAAACCTTCAAATCCTTCACTGATTCATACTTCAATTGAAGTAGCAAATGTTATTGGTCTCTCTCAGGAAGATATACTTTCAGCTGATTTTTTAAATACTTTTTCAGGAAGTACCATTTATCCAGGTACGAAACCGTATGCTTTGAGTTATGCAGGACATCAATTTGGAAATTGGGCAGGACAATTAGGAGATGGTCGTGCCATTAATCTTACTGAAGTAGTTCATGAAAATAAGTCGTACACATTGCAACTGAAAGGAGCAGGGCCAACACCTTATTCCAGAACCGCCGATGGTTTCGCCGTTTTGCGTTCTTCTATACGAGAATATTTGTGTGCCGAAGCGATGCATTATTTGGGTGTTCCCTCAACACGGTCGCTTTCGCTAATGCTTTCTGGCGACCAGGTATTGCGTGATGTTTTGTATAATGGAAATCCTGCCTATGAAAAAGGTGCAGTAGTCTGCAGAGTGGCTCCATCATTTATTCGTTTTGGTAGTTTTGAATTATTTGCTTCTCGCGATGATCATGTAAATCTCAAATTATTGACAGATTTCACCATCAAACATCATTTTCCCCATATCCAAGAAGAGGGTGTCGAAAAATATCTGGCTTTTTTTAAAGAAGTTACTCAAACTACGCTGAACATGATTGTACACTGGCAACGCGTTGGTTTTGTTCATGGCGTTATGAATACTGATAATATGTCCATTCACGGCATCACCATTGATTATGGACCTTACGGTTGGTTGGAAGACTACAATTCCACTTGGACGCCTAATACAACGGATAGCCAACATAAAAGATACCGTTTTGGTAATCAACCAGAAATTGCGCTGTGGAATTTGTATCAATTAGCGAATGCGTTGTATCCCTTAATTCTGGAAGCGAAACCGCTGGAAGCTATTTTAGATACTTTTAGTACCGATTACGAAAAGGAGTATTTGAATATGATGCAAAATAAAGTCGGTTTCCAAATCAAAAAAGAACAAGATGCTGTTTTGATTCAGAGTTTAACTCAATTACTTGAAAAGGTAGAAACGGACATGACCATTTTCTTTAGAAATCTAAGTAATGTTATTAAAGCTGATACTGCAATAACAGCTTTGAATACCATAAAAGACGCCTTTTACAATGAAAAAGATTTAGATGAAACAATCTTGAAAGATTGGCACGATTGGTTTGAGATGTACAGCATTCGAATCAATGAAGAAGCTATTTCAGATTTTGTCAGGAAAGAGCAAATGAATCAAGTAAATCCAAAATATGTACTGCGAAATTATATGGCACAATTGTGTATTGATGACGCGGATAAGGGTGACTATGCTTTGCTAAACGAATTATTTGAAATGCTTAAAAATCCGTATGACGAACAACCAAATTCCCAGAAATGGTTTGCTAAACGACCGGATTGGGCCAGAGATAAAGTAGGATGTTCTATGTTAAGCTGTAGTTCTTAAAATTAGATTTAAACACAATTAAATAATAATAAAAATAAAATCTATTTAATACCAATTGCTTCATGACCTTTTATTAAAATCTTATTTTTATTTTCTAAATTTCCTTTGGTTTTTCCCAAGATATTAATGATGTCAAATTTGGTGTCACTTTTTTTAAAATTGTAAAATTCTTCTGAATTAGTTACTTCAACTTTTAAAATATAGTTCCGGTCTAATTTGAAAGTTTCAATATTGTCTTTTATAAATGTTCCATTTACCATAAAAATGACATCGTTAGTTTTGATTTTGGTAAATTCAGATTTAATTTGTTCCAAACTTATGAAATCATATTTCTTAGGAACTTTGGAAGTAAAATATATTTGATCAGGATATCTAACCCCATTTATTATGGTGTCCTTTTTGATAATATTAACAGATTCAATTTTATTTGGGTCAACATATTCCATTGTTGTTGACGTAATTAAAATTGAATCCAGAAATTTTGCGGGTTCTTTTATTTTATTATTTTGTCCAAAAAATAAGGAAGTGAAAAAGAATATTGAGAAGGTTAGAATGTATTTCATATTTGAAGTTGTAAATTCACTTAGATGAACTAAATATACAAAAAAAATCCTGAACGCTTATTCAGGATTTTGATATTGTATTATTTTCCAATTTCTTGAATCGAATCTGATTCATATATTTTAAAACCTATATTGTTTGTTTGAGCTATTTTCAAAAGTGCTTTGGCTACCGTTTCGCTTTCGATAGGTTTGTACTTTTTTAAATTTCCAACGAATAAGAAGGAAAGTGTTTTCATAAAAAAGGCGCCTACTTTTTCTCCTAATCTAAATTCAGTTCGGTTTCCCAAAAGAAGGGAAGGTTGAAAGACAGCAACGCTTTCGAAATCACAATCTTTAAGAAAATCTTGGATTTCTCCTTTTGTTTTCAAATAGAAATTTCCGGATTTCGCATTAGCACCAAGAGATGAAATAATGAAATAGTTTTTGACTTTATTCTGCAAAGCAAAAGCGGCAAACTGTTTTGGATATTCAAAATCTACTTTTCTGAAAGCTTCTTTACTTCCTGCTTTTTTGATTGTTGTGCCAATGGTACAAAAGAAATCATCTCCAACCACTAATTCTTTATAGGTTTCCGGCTTGTCAAAATCGATGATGTGTTGCGTTAATTTTGGATGCTTTATTCCTGTATCTCTTTTTACAAAAGTGATCACTTTCAGATAATCATTGCTATCTAAAAGTAAATTTAATAGTTCTGAACCTATTAAACCAGTGCTTCCAATAATCAAAGCTGTTTTCACTGTTATGATTTTTTATTCTTACCGAAGTTGAATTTAACTTTTTCTACCACCTGAACTTTTGGAGCTCCTTTTGAGAATTGTTTTTTAAATGGTTTTTTAGCAGCAGGTTTCGATTTTGAAGGACTTTCGTCACCTCTAGATCTCTCCTCGTCTCTCGGCTTTGCTTTAAATTCAGCTCTTTCAGAAGTTCCTTCCTTTACAGGAATTTGAGCTTTATGTTTGGCCAAAACATCATTTGGATTTTTTGGATTTTCTTTCGTACCCCGCAAGTGAATTACCAATGCATTTAGGAAGTTACGCAACACTTGGTCGCCACATTCCATATAGTTTTCATGTTTTTCATCACGGAAAAAAGCACCCAATTCTGATTTAGTGATTCTAAAATCTACTAATTCTAATATTTCAACTATTTGATCATCGCGTAACATTAAAGCTACGCGAAGTTTTTTAAAGATATCGTTATTTGTCATCATATTCTAATTTTTTACAAAGGTACGGTTTAAAAGCAATTAGAGCACAATTTTAGATTTAGAATTGGAGCACTTTCAAAGGACCTTAATTAAAGTTACACCGGTTCCATTGATTTCAGAATAGCTTATTTTTCCAAAATCTATTGTTATACCAGTTGCTATGTCTTCAGCTAAAAGCAATGCACCGTCCATATCGACATAATCCAATTGTGGCAATAAATGTGCAATTGCAGATATTCCAACGGTCGATTCAGTCATACAACCCACCATTGTTTTCAAACCGAATTTCTTGGCTTCTTCAATCATTCGTCTTCCGGGAGTTAATCCGCCACATTTCATTAATTTGACATTCACTCCATGAAAATGATGGTGACATTTGGCCACGTCTTGCTCAATTATACAACTTTCGTCAGCAATTATTGGTAAAACAGAATGTTTGAAAACTTCTTTGTGTCCTTCCCAATTTTCTGCATTCATTGGTTGTTCTAAGAATTCAACACCTAATTTTTTCAGCTCAACAGCATTATTTATGGTTTCTTCAACGCCCCAACCACAATTGGCGTCAATTCTAAAAGTGGCATTCGTATGTTTCCGAAGTTCTTTGACAATGGCAATATCTTCGTTGGTTCCCAGTTTTATTTTATAAATTGGCCAAGGCAATTCTTTTATTTTTGCTACCATTTTCTCTACAGATGCAATTCCAATCGTGTAATCTGTCAGTGGATTTTTGTCAATGTCATAATTCCACAATTCGTACAATTTCTTTCCTTTTTTGCGTGCATACCAATCATTGTATGCCATATCCAAAGCGCATAATGCAAACATATTTTCTTTTAAATACGGGTGAATTTTTGACCAAAATTCTTCGGGTGTTTCATCTTTAGTGTTTTCGATGATGTTGCGAATTTTTTCTAAATCTTGCATCATCATCGGAACTGTTGTCTTGTAATATGGATTAGAAGTTGCTTCGCCAAAACCTGAAAAACCGTCACTTTGGAGTTCCACAATCAAGCAAGGCTGGAAGTCTATAGATTTTCTGGAAATTGTAAACGTATGTTTTAATTTAAGGTTGTATTCTCTAAGGATTAATTGCATTTGAATCTATTTTTTAACACTAAAAATTAATGAGTTTTTTCAAAGATGCCATTTAATAGCCAAGCCATAAAATTGCTTTTACAAAACCATCGCGCCATAATTTTTCATTATGTTGTCCGCCTTTTACAATTTTCTTTTCATTTAAATTCAGGCAATAACATCTATTTGAATTTAGCAAACGTTCCATTTTGTTCAAATCTGAAACCATATCGTCGCTTTCACTGTCGCCGCATAAAAAATAGACTTTAGATTTTATCTTTTCAGATTTTTCAGTAAGATTGTAAATGTCTTTGGCAAACCAAAAAGAAGGCGAGAAAACACCTGCTTTTCCAAATATTTCAGGGTATTTTAAAACGGCATAATAAGAGGTAAGTCCACCAAGGGAACTTCCCATGATAATCGTATTTTTCTTTTTGGTTTTTGTTGGATACGTTTTGTCGATTTGTGGTTTTAATGTTTTTACGATAAATTCTAAATAACTGTCCGCTTTTCCTCCACCGTATTTTTCGTTTTTAAAAGGCGTTAATTCATCGATTCGTTTGTCATTTCCGTGTTCAATTCCTACTACAATAACTTGTGCTTTTAAGCTGTCCAGTTTTTCATCGACATTCCATTCACCCGAATAGGAAGTTTTTTCATCAAATAAATTTTGAGCGTCGTGCATGTAAATTACGGAGAATTTCTTTTTGGACGTTAAATAATTTTCGGGTAAAAACACCCAAATTTTCTTTTTGGTTTGAAGTTGTGGTGCTTCAATAGTGAAGGTAGAAACTTGTTTTGAAGCCGTACTTCGTTTCGACTCTTTAGCGTCCTGAGCGGCAATATTTGCTACATTAAAAAAGAAGAGCAGGAGTAGGAACTGTGGTCGAATCATTTTTAGTTTTTGTGTTTTGATTTAAAAACAATATTTTAGCTAAAAATAATAATTTGATGAATACATTCGAAGAAAAGAGGAGTTTAGTTTTGGAGATGATTGCTTTTTCTACTGTCGACGGACATTTGCATAAAAGAGAATATGAATTTTTGGCAATTGTTGCTAGTGAGTTGGGATTTGGAATTGATGTTTTTAAAGATTTGTTTCATCAAGAACTGCCGCAAATCCCTATTAAATCGGAGTTTTTACGTATTCAGCAATTTTACAGATTGGCTTTGTTGATGTATAGTGACGGAATTTTACACCAAAAAGAATCGGTTGCAATCCAACAAATAGCACTTGAAATGGGACTTAATCCTGTCGCTACAAAACGTATTCTTAAGTTGATGAATGAAGCACCAAACGCTATAATTGATGGCGAAGTTTTATTAAATGTTTTTCAGGAGCAACATAATTAAGTTAATTGTCCTTGTAACGCTTTAATTTCATCACGTAATTTTGCAGCTTGCATGAAGTCTAAATCTTTGGCTGCTTTTTCCATTGATTTCCGTTTTTCGCGTATGCGTTTTTCAATCTCTACTTTGGATAGATACAAGTTTTCGGGTTCGGCGGCCGTATTTATTGTGTAGCCTAATTCATAATCAGCTAATGGGTTTTTAGTAAAGGCGCTTTCAATTTTTTTGTTTAACGCCATCGGTACAAGATTATTTTCAGTATTGTGATTAATTTGCTTGGTTCTACGATAATTCGTTTCGTCAATGGTTTTTTGCATGCTATTGGTAATTTTATCAGCATACATAATCGCTTTTCCATTCAAGTTTCTCGCCGCACGACCAATTGTTTGCGTAAGCGAACGATGACTTCGCAAAAAACCTTCTTTGTCTGCATCTAAAATTGCCACCAAAGAAACTTCAGGTAAATCCAACCCTTCACGGAGTAAATTTACACCTATTAGAACATCGAAAATTCCTTTTCGCAAATCTTGCATAATTTCTATTCGTTCCAAAGTGTCTACTTCAGAGTGAATGTAACGGCAACGAATATTGACCTTGGTTAAATATTTGGCCAATTCTTCCGCCATTCTTTTGGTTAAAGTCGTCACTAAAACTCGTTCGTCAATTTCTGCCCTAACCTGAATTTCTTCAATTAAATCATCAATTTGGTTTAAACTTGGTCGAATTTCAATAATGGGATCCAATAATCCTGTGGGACGAATCACTTGTTCGACAACAACTCCCTCCGTTTTTTGCAATTCGTAATCAGCTGGCGTTGCAGAAACATAAATAACCTGATTTTGCATCGCTTCAAACTCTTCAAATTTTAAAGGGCGGTTGTCCATTGCGGCGGGAAGTCTAAAACCATATTCCACTAAATTTTCTTTTCGGCTTCTGTCTCCGCCATACATTGCGCTAACCTGAGAAAGTGTCACGTGACTTTCGTCTACAACCATCAAATAATCTTTTGGAAAATAATCCAATAAACAGAAAGGTCTGGTTCCTGGTAAACGACCATCAAGGTAGCGGGAATAATTTTCAATTCCGGAACAATAACCAAGTTCCCGAATCATTTCCAAATCAAAATTGGTGCGTTCTTCCAATCGTTTTGCTTCAAGATGTTTTCCTATTTCTTTAAAATAATCGACCTGTTTTACCAAATCCTGTTGAATTTCCCAAATTGCATTTTGCAAAACATCTGGAGACGTCACAAACATGTTTGCGGGATAAATCGTCAGTTTTTCAAATTTTTCGATTACTTGAGAATTCTTTGTGTCGAAACTTTCAATTTCTTCAATTTCGTCACCAAAAAAATGAATTCGATAAGCTTCATCAGCATAACTAGGATAAACATCAACGGTATCTCCTTTTATTCTAAAACTTCCCGGATTAAAATCGGCTTCAGTTCTGGAATATAAACTTTGCACCAGTTGATGCAATAATTTGGTTCTAGAAATAATTTGTCCTTTCTCAATTGGAATCAAGTTTTTCTGAAATTCGACAGGATTTCCTATACCGTACAAACACGAAACCGATGCGACGACCAAAATATCTCTACGTCCGGATAGCAACGAAGCAGTTGTTGACATTCGCATTTTTTCCAGTTCTTCATTGATAGATAAGTCTTTCTCAATAAAAACACCGGTTACGGGCATAAAAGCTTCGGGTTGGTAATAATCGTAATAAGAAACGAAGTATTCCACAGCATTATTCGGGAAAAATTGTTTGAATTCCGAATATAATTGTGCTGCCAACGTTTTATTGTGTGCTAAAACTAATGTTGGTCTTTGTACCTCCTGAATGACATTAGCAACGGTAAATGTTTTTCCGGATCCGGTAACTCCTAAAAGTGTTTGGAATTTATCACCATCAATAATCCCCTGAGTCAATTTTTCAATCGCTTGAGGTTGGTCGCCCTTCGGCTGGTAATCAGATACTACTTGGAAATTCATTTACAACAAAAACAAAGGTTAAGAGGAACAAAGGTACAACGTTTGAATTCTTCTTTTACCTAAGTTTAAGCCAAAAAAAAGCCATCAACTGTTTGTTGATGGCTTTCCTTTGTATAAAAGATGTTTTTCTAAAAACTGAAGCTTAATCTGGCGAAAACAAAACGACCGTTTTGACCAAATTGAGAGGTGTTTCTTGAATATATAAATTGATTTGCATTGGATAAATCTATTGTCGATGGCGCCGCTGTGTAATTGATAGCTCCTGATACTAATCTTGGTCTAATTGCAGTTTGCGTTCCAAGATTCATATCCGGATATATGTCAAAAATATTATTTGCTCCAATAACTATTTTTGCAGCATCAGTAATTTTGAAACCAACAGATAAATCCGTAATTATTTTAGCGCCCCAGATCGGGTGCTCAATCTCTACCGCTTGACCGTTTATTATAATACCTTCAACTCTTCCATCTCCGTTTACGTCTGCTGTATTTGGATCAGTAACTTTACCAAAATAAACATTTCTCAAGAAGAAATCGAATTTTTTGTAGCTAATCGAATTAGTCAAATTAGCTTTAACTCTTGGAATTGCTTCTTGTAAGTACACTCTACTTGCTTCAGAATAGTATCTGTTTATCTGACCGGCAGCTGCTAAAACTGGAGAAGCGTGAATATCTCCCACTCTGTAGGTATTTGAAAAAGTTCCTGACAGATCTGTTTTCAGAGAAACATTATTTCCAAAACTTGTTTTATGACTTATTACAATATCAATTCCTTTTGATTCCGTGTCAATCGCATTAGCAAAGAAAGTTGCAGCAGTTGCTCCGGCTGTATCAAATAATGCATTCAAAATTGCATTTGGAGACCCTGCGGCAGGAGTCCCACCCGGTCTTGAAAATTGATCAGTAAGCACTACTCTGTCCGCTATTTTTACAATGTAAGCATCGGCTGTCAATGTTAAATTTGCAGTTGGTATTTTAGCTGTAAAACCAATGCTGGCACTTTGAGATTCTTCCTGTTTCAATTTAGGAATTCCTAGCAATTGTGCTGCTTGCGAATCATTACTGAAAGTTCCAACCTCAAATGGTACACCGCCCACAAATTGTGTAGCAGTTGAATTGAAATAGATTTGGTGTAATGAAGGTGCTCTAAATCCAGTTGAAACAGCGCCGCGTAAATTGATATTTTCTGTTACTTTATAACGAGTCGCTACTTTGAAATTAGTAGTATTTCCAAAATCCGAATAGTTCTCAAAACGAACGGCTCCATTTACTAGCCATTTGTCAGTAACGTCTAGTTCTAAATCGGTATAAACGGCAACACTATTACGGTCTTTGTCAATTGCATTTGCAGGGCGGAAACCAGGAAATACTTGAGAGCCATTTGGTCTTGCAGAACCAAAAAAGTCTGTCACTCTAATATTTGACGCTGTTGTTCCTGTAACTACTCCTCCGTTAATGTCATATAAATTATAAGATTCCGGCTGACCTGCATTGATAGCGAAGTTTTCATGACGATATTCTGCGCCAAAAGCAACGTTTAATCCTTCAAGAACATCAAATTTTCTGTTCATGTCAAAATTTGTTGTGTTTTGGGCGAAAGCCAAACCACCGGCATCAAATTCAGTTGGAGACTTTTCTCTTAAAGAGGCATTCACTGTATTCTCAACTCCGTAATCAAAAGCATTTCTTCCAAAAGTGTTACTTAAGTCAAAATTCCAATTTTCGAAAATCATACCTCTAAGACCAGCGGCTATTGAGACGTCGTTGATTGTAGAATGTATTTCCGGCAAAAATCCGTTTGGATACAATCCTGTATAAGATCGGGCTTGATTTGGTCTTCTGTAAAAACCTGCAGCTTCACCATCTCTATAACTAGTTCCTCCGAAAGCATACGCTTCTAATTTGTCATTGATTGGATAAGCGGCATTCAAAAAGAACTGAGCACTTTTTAAGGACGATTGTCCCACTCTCATGTTGAAATTTCTTCTTTCAAGACCTCTGTACGCTAACTCTCCGGCAGTTGCATCAAAATTTAATGCTGTTTGCATTTGTGAAATAGTAGCAGCACCAGTGATAGCAGTTTGTTGCGCTGCTGTAAAATAACCCACTGTAGGAGCATATTGTTTTATTGTGGTAAGTATTTGTACCGTATTTGGAGTATTATTTATGTTTCCAAAAAGAGCATTAATATTTGTTCCAGCTTCAGCAGCTCTTTGTTCAACAGCATTATAGGCATTAAATAAATTACCGGTCACATCTTTAGCTCGGCTAGTAGCATCTCTAAGTTGAAAACTCGCAGTTGCATTAATAAAGCTTTTCTCTTTGCCAAGACCAGTTCCGTAATTTAAGTCTAATTGGTAATTAGCACCGTCAATACCACCAGTATGATCATTAGCTCCTTTTGAAAGATTTCCTCCTCCAAAAAGGGCAACATCTAATTTATTGGTATTTTTCTTGACGTTAATGTTGATTACACCCGCAATAGCATCAGAACCATATTGCGCTGAAGCGCCATCTCTCAATACTTCGATTTTTTCGATTGCAAAAGCAGGAATAGCATTTAAATCTGTTCCAACAGATCCTCTTCCAGGAGAACCATTAATATTTACTAAAGAAGAAGTATGTCTTCTTTTTCCGTTTATTAAAACCAACACCTGATCAGGACCTAAACCTCTTAATTGTGCAGGATCAATGTGATCGGTACCATCCGCTACGGTTGTAGTATTTGATGTAAACGATGGCGCAACCATGTTCAAAATTTGGTTTAAGTTGACTTGTGGTCCTTGAGAAGCAATGTCTTTCATAGAAATCACATCAATTGGTACAGCAGATTCTGTTACAGTTCTAGTAGGATTTCTAGAACCTAGTACAACAACATCTTGAAGGGTTTCTCCGCTTCCCGTTAAAATAACGTTTAACGTAATTCCTGTTACAGTCACCGATTTCGTTTCAAGTCCTACATACGAAAATTGTAAAACATCCCCTATTTTTGCAGTAATTGTAAATTTACCGTCAGCATCTGTAGTTGTGCCTTTGGAAGTCCCTTTCAAGAGTACAGTTGTTCCTGGTAAGGTAGCATTAGACTCATCAGTTACGACTCCCGAAACTTTCATTTCTTGGGCAGTTAATCCTGCCGCAAAAAGAAAGCTCAGAATAAAAAATAATTTTTTCATTTTTGGTTTTTTAGGTTGTAACGGCTAAATTACTACTAAAATAACGTTAATTTTTATAAAATAAGCACTAAAATTATTAATTGAGGTATTAACATTTTTTTTGGATTATTTAACAACAAATATAAAATGATTTGTTTGTTTTTTGGAAATATAAAAATTTATTGCTTGGTGGATAATTTGTGAGAATAAGCAATGATAATGATTATGAAAAATGGTGCTTAAAATTTCCACGCTTTTTGCTGTGCTTCACTCAAAAATGTCCAAGCTACAATTCGGCTATTTTTTTGGCCTTGAGCCATGTCAATTGTTTTAATTTGGACCGCACTTACTTTATTTAGTGTTTTGTAAAGGCTGGAAAGATTCTCTTTTTTAGAAACTAAAGTTGTGAACCATAAACATTGCATTGGATATTTTGCACTTTCGAAAATCATCTGGGTAACAAAACCTAATTCACCACCTTCACACCATAATTCAGCATTATGGCCACCAAAATTTAAAACAGGTTTAATTACTTTGCTCCCGGCGCTACGGGATTCTAAATTATTGATTTTTCTTACTGTACTTTTCGTGGCTTCATCCTGTGAGGCATGAAAAGGAGGATTGCAAATAGTGAATGTAAACTTGTCTTCGGGAGTAATTATATTTTTAAAAATAAAACGCGATTCCGTTTGTTGTTGTAAACTTATCGCATCAATTAGTTTTGGATTATCTTCAATGATGGCACTGCAGTTTTCAATTGCTTTTAAATCAGTATCAGTTCCTACAAAACTCCATCCGTACGCCGAATTACCAATTATAGGATAAATGCAATTGGCACCGACACCAATATCTAAACCTTGAACAGTTTCCCCTTCAGGAATGATTCCGTTGTTGCTTGAAGCTAATAAATCCGCTAAATAGTGAATATAATCCGCTCTTCCCGGAATGGGAGGACAAAGATAATTTTTAGGAATATCCCAGTTTTGAATGTCATAATGGGATAATAATAATGCTTTGTTAAGTGACTTTACCGCATCAGGATTACTAAAATCGATGGTCTCAATTTTATATTCATTGACAGAAACAAAAGTTTTTAATTCAGGAGATTTTTCTATTAACTGCTCAAAATCATATCCAAATCTGTCAAGATTTCTAGGATGTAAATTAGTCTTTTCGGTAATCGTTTTCGGTTTCATTTTCTATATTTCGGTGCAAAGATAGCGATTCCTATTTTGTAAATTGCTAAAGGCCACCAACACCCATTAAACAGATGAAAAATAAATGATAAAATTAGATTGTTGCCGTTTTTTCGAAAACAAAAAACGGTTACTTTTATAAAAAATACAAATAGCATGACTTTTATGCCCGCTTCATTTCATTTTAAAAAGAGATACATAGCTTACAGTTTAATTTTTTTATATGTAGTACTATGTCAGTCCTGTATGACGATGCGATTTTCTAGGGAAGAGACAACAAAATTTTTCGCTGCATCTAAAACAGAATTTCAGGATAAAACAATGGATTTTGATGGTTATAAAATTCATTATGTAGAAACAGGAACTATTCAAAACCCAACTTTGTTTTTTGTACACGGTTCGCCGGGAAGTTGGAATGCTTTCAAAGAATATCTTAAAGACAGTTTGTTACTGAAAAAATACCGAATGATTGCCATAGACCGTCCGGGTTTTGGTTACAGTGATTTTGGTGACGCTCAAAATTTAAGGGTACAGTCTCAAAGAATATCTGAGTTTATAAAAAAAATAGATAATAAAAAGCCGCTAATTTTGGTGGGACATTCCGTTGGTGGTCCAGTTGTGGCTCAGTTAGCCGTAGATAATCCGTCTTGGTATAAACGATTGGTGATAGTGTCAGGCTCATTGGACCCGAAAGCTGAAAACCCAGAGAAATGGCGAACCGTTATCAAGGCATCGCCTTTGCGGTATTTGATTCCCGGAGCATTACGGCCTTCCAATGATGAGTTGTGGTGGCTGAAACAGGATTTGGTGGCTTTAGAACCAGAGTTGAAAAAGATTACTTGCGATGTTACCATTATTCACGGAACAAAAGACGCTTTGGTGCCGTACAGCAATGTTGCCTTCATGAAAAAAATGTTTGTCAATGCAAAATCAATTGATACCATAACGATCAAAAAAGCGAATCATTTTATTCCCTGGAGCCATTATGAAATTGTGAGAAACGCATTGTTGAATATTCAATAAATGCTAATCCAAGCATTCCATCATCAATAAATCGCCTTCGTTATGTTCGATTGTCACAATGCCGTCGTTGATGACATGATTACTGCTTCCAGTTCTGTAACCAATGGTCAAACTATCATCTTTCAATGGGTAATATAAATTATCTGAATGTATTCCAGTCACATGACCGATGGGAATTAATGAAATGGGGGTGTCTGCCGTGTACCATTTTTCGAATTTCTTAGGCAATAAAAACACTTTTGAATGATCGTCCAGAATGACAATTTTCAATAGATTTCTGTATCGTGTAATGTTGGTCAGATTGGTAATCGTATGATCGGCTCTACGTCCCGTGGCCCAAACAACATTGACTGCAGGAATTTTTCTTTCGATTAAATAGTCAAAAGCCTTCTCTAAATCGGTTTTATTTTGATCTGGCGTATGAATGATTTCGATGGGGTATTGTAAGGTTTTATAAATTTCAGGATCAAATCCTTTGTCGAAATCTCCTAAAAGCACATCGACTTTGATGTCTAATTCCATGACACGAACCATAGCCGAATCTAATACGACCACAAGCGGCGACCATTCCAGTAACTGACCCAACAGTTCCGGATTACAGGAAGCACCATTGGCAATGATTAAAGCAGGTTCTTGGTCGTCCCGAACGATATGGTGTGAAGACATACTTAATGATGAATTATAAATTATGATGCAAAAGTAAATAAAAGTTCCCGTTTTATCTCAGACGCACTAGCCCAGATGGCAATGAAAACAAAAACAGGTTGTAAACTTTAGTTTTCCGGCAGTAAAAGAGCGACCAAAGGAAGCTCCTTATACGGACTGGAAAACTGTTTAGAACCTGTTTTTTGGTTGTAATGAACAGCTGGATTAGCTCCTAATTATTCAATAGTGTAATTTTTAATATCGACTTCACTGAGGGAGAAATAGCCCAAAGGATAATTCGACGCATCCGTGGTGTTAATAATGTTTCCTCTCACAGTTGCAGGTGGAGATTGAAACGGTCCACCGCCATTATTTCCTGCAATACTCACCAAAACACTCATGTAATTGTAATAGGCTTTAGAAATTCCGTAGTGGCTTATTTCAATTTTATCGCCTTTTCTCAACTCGTCATTTTGCGAGATACTAAAGAATTCGTTTCCGTTAAAAAACTCATCCAGGTCCACATAAAAGTTTAATTTCACTTGGTTCGAGTATAAATATTTGTAGAGGTAATAATTGCTTTCACCCGTTGGATCTTGATAAAATGTTTTAATTTCTATATCTGTTCCTGTGAAACCGCCTTTATTGTTTTGAACAATTTTAGTTATTGGCGCAACTGGTTTCAATGTTTCAACAGCGGTGTAGGTATTGCCATTTCTGATAACGGTTAACGTGTAGGTTTCGTTAATGACCGGAATAAAAGTAGCGCAACTGTATTCGCCTGTTTTTAGGATTTCTATAAAATTGAAAACAACATTGGTACTGTTTTTTATGGAAACTGTTGCTCCGGAAACTTTTGGAATTTCAGTACTATAAAAACTGGTTGTAGTGGTGAGTTTTATTTTTTGTTGATTTCCTGAAGTTCCTTTTTTCCAATTAATTGCTGCTTCAATAACCAGTTTTGGTGGTGCATTGTCTAAATCTACTTCGACTACATCTTCGCAACTTGCCGAAAAAACGGCGATGATAAGTATTAGGGATACTATTATTTTTTTCATGTTTTCATTGTTTTATTTTGTGCTCTTACTGATTGCTACCATTAAAATTTAAAGTTATAACTCACTGCAGGAACAATACCGAAAATTGAAGTTTTTACAGCTTCATTACTCCCGGTATCAATATTTTGTCTGAAATTGATGGAAGCGGCATTTTTCCGATTGTACAAATTGTAAATGCTGAAAACCCATTCCCCTTTCCATTGGCGGTCTTTGTCGCTTTTGGGAGTCAATGTCGCGGCAATGTCCAGGTGGTGGTAAGCCGGAAGTCGATTTTCATTTCTTAATCCATAGCTGGGTACATTGATTCCTAAGTAGTCATATTGCCCAACGGGATACGTTACCGGTTGCCCGGTTTGTAGCGCAAAATTAGCTCCAAAAGACCATTTTTCATTCAAATTATAAGAAGACGTTATCGCAATATTGTGCAATTTGTCATATACTGAATTGTACCATTGCCCGTTGTTTATTCCAGTTTCTATCGGGGTTCTTCCCGGAGTTTGTTGCTCGGATTTGGATAATGTATATGAAATCCAGCCGTTAAATTTTCCTTCGTTTTTTCGGAACATAATTTCTAAACCGTAGGATCTTAATTGCCCGTTCAGGATAATTTGTTCAATGGCTTTGTTGGCAATCAAATTGGCGCCGTCAATGTAATCCAATCGGTTTTGCACTTCTTTATAATACGTTTCTACCTCGAGGGAATACATTCCTTCTTCGAAGTTTTTGAAATATCCCAAAGCTACCTGGTCAGCAATTTGAGGTTTTATAAAACGGTCACTTGGCGTCCATACATCGAGTGGAGTAGGCGATGAGGTGTTTGAAATGAGTTGTAAATACTGCACCATTCTGTTGTAGCTCGCTTTGAAGGATTGGTCATCGTTGATTTGGTAGGCTAATGAAAAACGTGGTTCCAAGTAATTATAGCTTTGCATGACTTTATTTCTGTCATAAAACTTTGTGCCAATTGGAGTTGCTTTTTCATAAATCTGTAGTTCCGAATTGAACGTTACAGGATTGTCATCTTTATAAATATTCACGGTAGATTGTCCTAAACGGTAAAACATACTGTAACGAAGCCCGTATGAAAGTGCTATTTTATCGGATATTTCCTGATCAGCATTGATGTAAAGTGCGGGTTCAAAAGCATATTTTTTATCCAATTGATCAAAATTTATTCCGGAATTGGCATCAGATGGCTTGATAGTTCCCGGGTTGAACTCGTAATAAATTCCGTTTACACCGTAATTTAATTTGAATTTATCCGAAATATAATTCTTGAAATCGTATTTGATATTATAGTTTCTAATGCCGGAATCCCATTTGAAACCTATAAAATCCAAATCTAAACCGTAATAATAATCACTGTAAATGAGCGATAAATTCGAAAATAATTTTTCAGAAAACAAGTGATTCCAACGCAGGTTTACGGTCGCATTTCCATAAATATTGGTAAAGCTTTTGTTCAGGCTGAAAACATCACGCCCAAAATAACCAGATAAATAAAGACTGTTGTTTGAATCTAATTTGTAGCTTAATTTGGTGTTTAAATCATAAAAATAAGCGGTATTGTTTTTTTGTTCTTCGGATAGTTTCAGGAATAAATGCGCGTAGGAACTTCTGCCGCCAATAAGGAAGGAACCTTTGTCTTTAACCAATGGCCCTTCGGCCAAAATTCTGCTGGAAATTAATCCGATTCCTCCATTGACATGAAAACCTTTGCTGTTACCGTCTTTTTGATAAATATCCAAAACAGAAGAAGCTCTTCCTCCATAACGAGCTGGGATTCCCCCTTTATACAGCTTTAGATCTTTGATGGCATCCGGATTAAAAACAGAGAAAAAACCAAAAACATGTGAGGAATTAAAGATCGTTGCCTCGTCCAAAAGAATCAAATTTTGGTCGGCACCACCACCACGAACATTAAAGCCTGATGCACCTTCACCAGCATTAGTAACTCCGGGCAGTAATAAAATAGATTTTAGAACATCGACTTCACCCAAAACAACGGGCATTTTTTTAATAGCAGAAATAGAGAGTTTATTGACGCTCATTTCGGGTTTTTTGATGTCAGTTTTTGTTTTATTGTCAGTAATGACTACTTCTTTCAAAGCGGTTTCATTACTATATAAATTGAAATTATTTTTTATGTTTTGGTTCAGGTTTATTGATTCTTCAATGGTTTGATAGCCCAGATAACTTATTTCTACACTGTATGTCCCTTGTGGTACAGTAATGGAATAAAACCCATATTCATTGGTGGTTACCCCAGTTTTAAGTTGTGGAATTACAACATTGACACCTATTAAAGTTTCATTACTGTTAACGTCAATAATAGTTCCGCTTAACGTAAATTTCTCTTGGGAGTAAGAGGAAAACGAGGATAATAATACAACTAAAAAGGTAATAATTTTCTTTGGAGTCATTGTTTAGATTTTATCGAAATGAAAAGGTGCAAATTACATTAAATAGAATTTAAATTGGTATATAACAGATGTTAAGGAATTGCTAATATAAAAAAAGACAACTGTTTCCAGTTGTCTTTTCGATAGTATTATTAAAATTGTAAAGCAGTTAATTAAGCGATTTTTGCCAATATAGCATTGAAAGTCTCGCTTGGACGCATTGCTTTGTCTGTTAATTTAGGATTTGGTTGGTAATGGCCGCCGATATCTTGTGGTTTTCCTTGCGCTGCAATTAACTCGGTATTGATTTTGGCTTCTTTTGCTGCAAATTCGGCTGCAATAGGAGTGAAGATAGCTTTCAAAGCAGGTTCTTTGTCTTGCGTTGCCAAGGCTTCTGCCCAATACATAGCTAAGTAAAAATGAGAACCACGGTTGTCAATTCCCCCAAGTTTACGTGCGGGTGATTTGTCATTTGCCAAGAATTTCTCTGTAGCAACATCAAGAGTTTCAGCTAAAACAATTGCTTTAGAATTGTGTAATGTTTGTCCTAAATGCTCTAATGAAGCACCTAATGCCAAGAATTCGCCAAGAGAATCCCAACGTAAATAACCTTCTGCCGTAAATTGCTCTACGTGTTTTGGAGCTGATCCGCCGGCACCAGTTTCAAACAAACCACCACCATTCATCAATGGAACGATAGATAACATTTTTGCAGATGTTCCCACTTCTAAAATTGGGAATAAATCCGTCAAATAATCACGTAAAACGTTTCCTGTTACTGAAATAGTGTCCAATCCTTTGACAATTCTTTCTAATGTGAAGTTTGTCGCTTCAATAGGATTTAAGATTTGAATGTCTAAACCGGTAGTATTGTGGTCTTTTAAATATCTTGTAACTTTTTCAATAAGTGCTCTGTCGTGTGCTCTATTATTATCCAACCAGAAAATGGCCGGAGTATTAGACAGACGTGCTCTGTTTACAGCTAATTTGATCCAGTCTTGAATCGGGGCATCTTTTGCCTGACACATTCTGAAAATATCTTTAGCTTCAACAGCTTGTTCCATCAAAACGTTTCCGTTAGTATCTACAACGCGCACCATTCCGTCAGCTGTCATTTGGAATGTTTTGTCATGTGAACCGTACTCTTCTGCTTTTTGTGCCATCAAACCTACGTTTGGTACACTTCCCATTGTTGTGGGGTCAAAAGCACCATTTTTTTTACAAAAATCAATTGTCGCAGTATAGACGCCGGCATAACATCTGTCAGGTATAAGAGCGATGATATCTTGAAGTTTACCATCTTTATTGTGCATCTTTCCCGAAGTACGAATCATAGCTGGCATGGATGCATCCACAATCACATCCGAAGGAACATGCAGATTGGTAATTCCTTTCTCAGAATTTACCATTGCTAATGCTGGTCCGTTATCGATTGCTTGGTTTAATGCAGCTTCTATTTCAGCTTGCATCGGATGTCCTGCAATTTTTGAATATACATCACCCAATCCGTTTCTGGTATCAATGTTCAATTCGTCAAATAAGGCCGCGTATTTTTCGAAAACAGTTGCAAAATAAACTTCTACGACAGCTCCAAAAATAATTGGATCAGAAACTTTCATCATTGTCGCTTTCAAGTGAACTGAAAGTAGAACGTTTAATTTTTTTGCTTCTGCAATTGTTTTGGCAATAAAAATTTTTAGCGCTTTCAAGTTCATTACTGAACTGTCAATTATTTCTCCTGATTTAAGTGGAGTACTCGCTTTCAAAACAGTAGTGGAACCATCTTTAGCAATGAATTCGATTTTTACATCAGTAGCGTTAGCGACTGTTATTGATTTTTCACTTCCGTAAAAATCGCCGCTTTCCATAGAAGCAACGTGTGTTTTTGAGTCAGCAGACCAAGCACCCATCGAATGTGGATTTGCTTTAGCGTAGTTTTTTACTGCCTTAGGAGCTCTACGATCAGAGTTTCCTTCACGTAAAACAGGATTAACGGCAGAACCTAATATTTTAGAATATTTAGCTTTAATGTTGGTCTCAGTCTCGTTTATCGGTTCTTCAGGGAAGTCAGGTAAATTATATCCATGAGATTGTAATTCAGCAATAGCCGCTTTCAGTTGAGGAAAAGACGCTGAAACATTTGGTAATTTTATTATGTTAGCTTCTGGTGTTGTGGCTAATTGCCCTAGTTCTAACAAAGCATCACCTGTTTTTTGGTCTTCCGTCAAAAACTCCGGGAAATTGGACAAAATTCTTGCTGCTAAAGAAATATCTCTAGTTTCAATCTCAATGTCAGATGTTGCTGTAAATGCTTTAACAATAGGTAAAAATGAATGAGTTGCCAATAAAGGCGCTTCATCAGTAAGCGTGTAAAAAATTTTTGATTTCTGTGTCATTTTTTTATTTTTATAATCGAATCAAGTTAAAAGTAGCTTATAGAAGGTGTTTCACTTAAAATAAGGCGGACAAATATATGAAAATCAGATGTAATAGAAGGTGGATTTGGCTTAGAAAAACATGAATTTTAAGATTACTAACTTGTTATTCTTATATTGTTAGTTTTAGAGGTTTATTAATCCTAAATTAGGAATATATAAGGAAAATAGTAGACAAAAAAAAAGTCCCAACAGTGTTGGGACTTTTATAGTAAAAAGATAGTTGACTATCTTCTTTTGTCTTTAATCTTAGCTTTTTTACCAGTAAGTTCTCTGAAGTAGAAAATTCTCGCTCTACGTACAGCACCTTTCTTATTGATTTCAATTTTTTGTAAAGCTGGTAAGTTTACTGGGAAGATACGCTCAACTCCAATAGCACCAGACATTTTACGAATTGTGAAAGTTTCTGTATTAGCAGAACCTCTTCTTTGAATAACAACTCCTTTAAAAAACTGTGTTCTCGTTTTTTCACCCTCTCTAATTTCGTAGTAAACAGTGATAGTGTCTCCAGCTGCAAAAACTGGGAATTCTTTTCTTGTTACGAATTCGTCTTGAACGAATTTCATTAAATCTGCCATGATATTTTTTAATTATGGTTTGCATCAAATCAACATTCACGGATCTCGCCAGAGGTTAAACTAATGTGGGCGCAAAAGTATGTAATTATTTTGAATTATAAATTATAAATTATGAATTATTTGAATCCTTATAATGAGTCATTTAGAATTTAAAATATAACATTTATAAAAGTTTTACTCCTCCAGTAAATCGGGTCTTCTGTTCTTAGTGTGTTCGTACGCCATATCGTCACGCCATTTGTCAATTTTGGCAAAATTCCCGCTGGTCAAAACCTCCGGAACTTTCCATCCGTTGTAATCTGCCGGGCGAGTGTAAATAGGGCCTGACAATAATCCATCCTGAAAACTATCCGTCAACGCTGAGGTTTCATCGCTCAAAACTCCCGGAATCAATCGGATTAATGCATCCGATAACACCAAAGCTCCTAATTCGCCGCCAGACAACACATAATCACCAATAGAGATTTCTTTAGTAATAAAATGGTCGCGTACCCGCTGATCGACACCTTTATAATGACCGCAAAGGATAATAATATTTTCGTACATCGACATCGTATTTGCCATTTTCTGGTTCAGGGTTTCCCCGTCCGGCGACATATAAATGATTTCGTCGTAAGTTCTCTCGCTTTTCAAATGGGTGATGCAAGCATCAATAGGCTGCACCGTCATTACCATTCCGGCACCACCGCCATATGGATAATCATCCACGCTTTTCTGCCTGTTGGTCGTGTAATCCCGCAGATTATGAAAATGAACTTCCACTAATCCTTTGTCAATAGCACGTTTCATAATCGAAGCCTCAAACGGACTTCGCAATAATTCTGGTAGAACGGTAACAATATCGATGCGCATAATTTTTATTAAAAAGGTTCTGAGCCGCAAAGGTACAAAGTTGCTTAGGTTTTCAGATAACCAAATAACCAAATCAACGATTAAATTTTTCTTTTGGAGCTATTTCCAGCTGTTCGCTTCAATCTTTTTATCCGCCGAAAAGGCGCATAAAAAGGATTTTCACTTCCATCTGGGCTAGGATTTTTGTGGAATTAGGTAGGTTTAAGAACACCAAAAATTTCAGTAAAATACACATCAAACAATGATTCTGACAAAGGAAACCATCCTTTATTAGAAATGCCCTGAGTGGTAAGCTCTAATAATCCGTTATCCAAAATAAGTAAGCAATTATACACTAGCGACTTAGGTCTCATCCCACTTTCTCTAATAATAGATTTGAGTTTTTGTAACAAAGAATTTACTCAATTAGAAGTTAGTTTTGTGTTTGGTTCGTTTTAGCAAATCCCAAAGTATTCTAAATTGTATTGATTTACAGTTTTTTATTTCAGAATTTTGATATTCAATGAAAGATCATGAAAAATAAAATTTTAGTTTTAGGGAGTCTAACGTTGCTCTCGGCAAGTCTGTTGGTAATGAACTCCTGCAACTCTTTGCCTAAAGGATTAAGGACAGTTCAACATTTTGATAAAGATAAATACTTAGGCAACTGGTACGAAATTGCACGGTTGGATTTTGTTTTTGAAAAAAACTTAAACAATACAACTGCTGAATATTCATTAAACGAGGATGGAAGTATCAAAGTGGTAAACCAAGGGTATAATTACATAAAGAATAAGTATGTATCATCTACAGGTAAAGTGAAGTTTGCAGGTAATTCTAATGAAGGAAAATTAAAAGTTTCCTTTTTTGGGCCATTTTATTCAGGATATAACATTATTGCGCTCGATTCTGATTATAAGTACGCTTTAGTTGCAGGTGAAAGTCTTAAATACTTGTGGCTGCTCTCGCGGGAAAAAACAATGCCTAATGATATAAAAGAAGCCTATCTAAAAACGGCAAAAGATCTTGGATACAATACTTCTAAACTAATTTGGGTAAAACACAATTAGTTTCTATAATTAGAAAAGGGAATCATTTACAGCGCTTTTTTGCCTTAATAGAGCACCATAATGATTAAAAAATGGACTTCAATTAACTGAATCCATTTAGGGAGAATTTTCAAATTGTCTAATTTAATTCGTAAATTTGCGCTTTAACAAAAATTAAATAAAAATGGAAAACGGAATATATGCTAAATTCAACACTACTAAAGGTGCTATTTTAGTAAAATTAGCACACGATTTGACTCCAGGAACAGTTGGAAACTTCGTAGGATTGGCTGAAGGAAACTTAGAAAATAAAGTAAAACCGCAAGGAGTTAAATTTTATGACGGATTAAAATTCCACAGAGTAATTCCTAACTTCATGATTCAAGGAGGTTGTCCACAAGGAACAGGAACTGGAGATCCAGGATATAAATTTGATGATGAATTTCACCCAAGCTTGAAACACGACCGTCCGGGAGTTTTGGCAATGGCTAATTCTGGACCTGGAACAAACGGTTCTCAATTTTACATTACGCACATTCCAACAGATTGGTTGGATAACAAACATACTGTTTTTGGTCATGTTGTTGAAGGTCAGGACGTGGTAGATGCTGTAGAGCAAGGAGATGTTTTAGAATCTTTGGAAATCATCAGAGAAGGAGAAGAAGCTAAAAACTGGAATGCAATTGAAGCTTTCATCACTTTCAAAGGATCTCGCAACAAACGTGATGCATCTTTGAAAGCAGAAGTTGAAGCAGCGATGGAAAAATTAGCAGCTGGTTTTGAAAAAACAGAAAGCGGTTTGCGTTACCAATTCATCCAAAGAGGTGAAGGTAAAAAAGCAGAAAGCGGAAAAACAGTGTCTGTTCATTATGAAGGTTCATTAGAGAACGGAAAAGTTTTTGATTCGTCGTATCCAAGAAAAAAACCAATCGAATTCAAATTGGGTCAAGGTCAGGTTATTGAAGGTTGGGATGAAGGAATTGCGTTGTTGCGCGTAGGTGACAAAGCGCGTTTTGTGATTCCATCTGATTTAGGATATGGATCTCGTGGTGCTGGAGGAGCAATTCCACCAAATGCCACTTTGATTTTTGACGTAGAATTAATGGATGTCAAATAGTCTAAAAAAATTATAGGTCTTATAAAATTTAAAAATCCCAAAATGTATGGACCGCCTCTAACTGTTTGAACAAATTTATAAGTAATTTTGATAATTGTGAGCTCGATATTTTATCGGGCTCATTTTGTTTATATTTGACTTAATTCTTACGCTATTGAAATAGTCTGTATTTTTTTAATTTCCCGTTTTAGTTCATCTAAACTTGCAAATTTTCGTAGGTAAAACAATTCTGATTTTAGTATTTGAAAGCAGTTTTCAATAACAGCTTGGTTTGATTTAAAAGTAAATTCAAATCAAATTTATGTCTTAACTCTATTATGGCTTGCGCTTTCTGACTTTCTCTTCTGCTTGAATTAAGGCTAAGAAATTTTTTAGCAATTCGTTCTCACAACGCAGTGCTTTAATCTCTAAAAGAATTTCTTCTGCTCTCGTAACTGTTTTGTCCGATTTTCGCTTTTTTCGTTTTTTGTCATAAATAGTTTCTAGTCTTCTCCTAGTTTTTGGTTGTAAGGCTACTAAACCAAAATTGGCAAAATATTTCTTCCCTTTAGCAATTATACCTGCATCAGGGATATTAAACTTAACACTTGCGGTTCTCAGAGACAATGAGTTTTTGTCAACGGCTTTTCGTACTTCTAATTTAAAATCTAACCAATAACTTTGATTTTTTCTAGGGAACAAAACAATGGTTCATAATTCTTTATAAAACCCAGTCCATTTATGAAGGTTTGATCTTTCTAAACCCTTTTCAATAGAAACATGTTTGCAAGAACAATGCTTTTCTGGCACTAATTTTACACATTCAAGCTTAAACGCATTAGCATACTTAATTTTTCTTTCCATAAAAATGCCCCCAAATAGTGTTTGACTTTTTGAGGGCAGTTCAATTAGATTGTGACTTTTTTAATTCTTGAAAGCGAGAATTATTTTTTATTCAAAACGGCACTCATTTCCATAGAGATAGCAGAGCGTTCCATTTTTAATTTTCCTGACATCGTTTCAACAATAACAGTTGTGTCCGCAAGCTCAGAAACTTTTCCGTGAAGACCACTTTTAGTTATGATTTTATCACCTACTTTTAAGGTGCTTTCAAATTCTTTTTCGTTTTTTGCTCTTTTTTGCTGTGGTCTGATCATAAAGAAATAGATCACCACAAACATTAATATAAACGGTGCAAATTGAGTTAATTGTTCCATAATTTTAATTCTCTTTTTATTTGTTAATTACTACATTAAACCACGACCGGCTTTTATAATTCTTTTGCTGGTTTGAAGCTCTTTTACTAAATTGTCTAAAATTCCGTTGATAAAAATACTACTTTTTGGAGTAGAATATTCTTTGGCAACCTCTAAATATTCGTTAAGAGTTACTTTTACAGGAATCGATGGGAATTTCAAGAACTCACAAATAGCCATTTTAAGTATGATGGTATCTATTTCAGCAATTCTATCGCTGTCCCAATTTGGCGTTTTATCAACATATTCTTTCGCTAATTCCGACTCATTTAACACTGTTTTTCGAAATAAATCTTTAACAAAGTCTTTGTCCTCATTGTCTTTGTACAATTTTGGAACTCTGAAATTATCATCTTCACCAGATTTAATCGCTTTCAATTGTTTGATGATATGCGTATTTACTAACGGAATATCATCTACCCAAGTCAACTTATCATCTTCCAGATAGTCATACAATTTTTCATTAGGAACAATTACATCCATGAACAAATCAACAATAAACTGTCGGTCTTCCTCAAAAGTATTTAGTGGATTACTCATGTATTCCAAATACAATTTACTGGCTTTTATATCATTGAGAAGCAATAAAATATAATCGTCATTTAAAGTCCAATTATTGATTTTACGATTTTCCAGCGCGATACTTAATGAATTATTTTCGGAAAGAATTTGAAAAATCCTGTTTTTGACAAATTTTTCATTGGGTTTACGTTCCTCGGGAGTCGCAAGATGCTTCAAACTTGACTTATGTAAAAAGACAGTTTCTGTTTTACAAATCTCAATCAGCGAGGAAAGCATTATCAGGTATAAATCTTGAATATTGTCGATACTGTAAAAAAGGAATTTTTCTTCTTTTTCCAGATTATCTGAACCGCTTTGATGCATCGCATAAATGGATTGCATAACTTTAACGCGAATGTGTCTTCTGTTTACCACCTTGTAAGAACTTTTATTAATTAGCGTGCAAAAATAAGTATTTCATTTTTTAAAATAAAATATATAATCGCTTATTTTAAAGTATTCAGCAATCAGTATTTAGTGACGGGAAATAATTTATCACTGAATACTGACAGCTGAGCACTGAAAACTACTTTTTACTATTTTCTAACTTTCTTTGATTGATGCGATTTTGAGCAATAGTCAAAGCAGCGTGATGCGGTGTCATATTGTTCGCAATGGCAAAATCAAATATCTCCAATGTTGTGTTGTAAATATTTTCCGTTTTACGCATGATTTCTGCTTTATCATAATGCGCTAATTCAGCGTACACGTTGATGATTCCACCTGCATTAATCAAAAAGTCCGGAGCATACAGAATGCCTCTTTCTTGCAAAATTGCACCATGTACATTCTCATCAGCCAACTGATTATTAGCGGCACCAGCAATCACTTTTGCTTTTATTTTATAAACGGTGTTGTCATTTAAAGTCGCTCCCATCGCACATGGTGCGTAAATATCAACATCTGCACTGTATAAATCTTCTCCTCTAAAAATTTGTGCGTTATACTTGGTTCCTACTTCGTTCAGTTTTTGTTCATTGATATCAGCAATCGTTACTATTGCTCCTTCTTTGCTTAAATAATCAACTAAAGTTTCCCCAACATGACCAATTCCTTGAACCAATACTTTTTTTCCACTCAAAACATCTGATCCAAATTGTTGTTTTGCAGCCGCTTTCATTCCTAAATAAACACCGTACGCCGTGACTGGCGAAGGATTTCCAGCACCACCTCGTGATTCAGAAATTCCAGTAACATACGGCGTTACATCTCTTACGATATCCATATCTGCGGTTTCCATTCCTACATCTTCAGCAGTGATATATCTTCCGCTTAAAGAATGTACGAATTCACCAAATTTACGCATGAGTTCTGGTGTTTTCTCTGTTTTGGCGTCACCAATAATCACTGCTTTACCTCCACCAATATTCAATCCTGTAATCGCCGCTTTGAAAGTCATTCCACGAGAAAGACGCAAAACATCGTTTAATGCTTCCCATTCATTCGCGTAATTATACATTCTTGTACCGCCCAAAGCTGGACCCATTACCGAATTATGAATACCAATAATTGCTTTTAAACCTGTATCTTTGTCGTTGCAAAATACAATTTGTTCGTGATCATCAAATGATAATTGACCAAAAACGGGATCCATTTTTTGAAGTTCCTTTCCAGTTGTGAAAGCTGCATTCATAGTGTAAATTTTTATAGTGATGAAATTATGAATTTGTCAAAAAGACAATTCAAATTTACATAAAATATAAATATGCATCAGCTTTTTATCAAAAAATCGTTAATTCATCAATTTAAAGAGTTGAGAATTTACTATTAAAATGATTAAAAAAATACTTTTATTCTAAAAATAAAAGCAGTTCAACACAGAATATCTTAAAAAATGAAAGAATTACGTTATTTAAATAAATACTTCGTCAAATACAAATACAGTTTTTTACTTGGAATTGTTTTTACGATTATTGCTCAGATATTTATGCTTTTCACACCAAAGTTGATTAGCAAATCATTCAAATTAATTGAGGCTTTTGCCAAAGATAAAACCGTGTCCAAATCCATTATTCATGAAGAATTAATTTCGAATATTTTACTGATTATCGCCACTACAATAATTGCTGGTTTTCTTACTTTTTTGATGAGACAAACCTTAATTGTGATGTCGCGCCACATCGAATTTGATTTAAAAAACGAAGTATTCCGTCAATACGAGCATCTTTCGCAAAACTTCTATAAACAAAACCGTACCGGAGATTTAATGAACCGCATCAGCGAAGACGTTTCAAAAGTAAGAATGTATGTAGGCCCAGCGGTGATGTACTCCATCAATACCTTCATTCGTTTCGCAATAGTCATTGTGTACATGTATAATGTATCGCCAATATTAACTTTATACACTTTACTTCCTTTGCCAATTCTTTCATTTGCTATTTTTAAACTGAGTTCAGAAATCAATATAAGAAGTACTATTTTTCAACAATATTTATCTAAAGTTTCCAGTTTTTCACAAGAAATATTTTCAGGAATCCGAGTGATAAAAGCCTATTCTCTGGAAGATCAACACCAAAATAACATGGTAAGTTTAGCCAATGAAAGCAAAAGCAAAAGCTTGAATTTAGCCAAAGTACAATCCTTATTTGGTCCGTTAATGTTGGCGCTAATAGGAATTAGTAACCTTGTGGTGATTTATTTTGGAGGGTTAATGTACATCAGCGGGACCATAAAGAGTATCGGGACCATTGCTGAATTTATTTTGTACGTCAATATGCTGACTTGGCCGGTAGCGTCTTTAGGTTGGGTTTCTTCGATGGTTCAGGAGGCCGAAGCTTCACAAAAAAGGCTGAACGAATTCCTAAAAATTGAACCGGAGATAAAAAATAAAAATTTAAATAAATCAGTCATTAAAGGATCTATTTCATTCGAGAATGTAAGCTATACGTACGAAGACACTAATATCAAAGCGTTGCAAAACATTTCATTCACGGTTAAAAAAGGAGAAACTTTAGCCATTTTAGGAAAAACGGGATCCGGAAAATCGACCATTTTATCTTTAATTTCCAGAATGTACGATGTAACTGAAGGGAAAATAACCATTGATGGACATGAAATAAGTACTATAAACCTATTTGATTTGCGAAACAGCATTGGAATTGTGCCACAAGATGCGTTCTTATTTTCGGACAGCATCAAAAATAATATTATGTTTGGTAAAGAGAATGCTACCGATGAAGAAGTGTTTTCTGCAGCCAAAAGCGCAGTGGTTCATGACAATATCATGGGCTTTAATAAACAATATGAAACCGTTCTGGGAGAGAGAGGAATTACGCTTTCCGGTGGACAAAAACAACGCGTTTCCATTGCCAGAGCCATTATTAAAAATCCTCCGATTTTACTTTTTGACGATTGTTTATCCGCAGTAGATACAGAAACTGAAGAAGCAATATTGAACAACTTGTATGAAATATGCAAAGACAAAACAACAATAATAGTAAGCCACCGCATATCGTCAGCTAAAAATGCCGACAGAGTTATTATTATCGACAAAGGGCAAATTATACAACAAGGTTCTCATAATCAATTGATAAATCAAGAAGGTTATTACGCAGCTTTGTATTTGAAACAAATTTCAGAAAAAGAAATGCCATAATTGTTGTATAATACATATTTTTTATAGATTTTTGGATACTAGTTAACAACCATAAATTGATAGAAAGGATTATGAGAGAAAATGACATGTTAGAAAAAGAAGAGATATTTTCTAAAGTTTTAAGAGCTGGAAGAAGAACCTATTTCTTTGATGTGAGAGCTACAAAAGCTGACGATTACTACATTACTATTACCGAGAGCAAGAAATTTACCGAAGAAGATGGATCTTTTCATTTCAAAAAACATAAAATCTACTTATACAAAGAAGATTTCGCTGCTTTTGCAGAGATTCTAGGCGAAATGACATCATACGTTTTGAACCACAAAGGCGAAGAAGTTATTTCAGAAAGACACCAGAAAGATTTCAAAAAAGAATATGCTTCTGAAAAATCAGATGACGATATTATACCGCAAACATCAACTTTTACCAATATAGAATTTGATGATATTTAATTTTTAGTTTTATACTTACCAATTAAAAAGTCTAAAAGTCATTTGATTTTTGGACTTTTTTTGTATTTTTAGATAAATAGTAGAAACAACCGGAATGACAAAACCTATAGTAAGTGTAGCATGGCTCTTCAGCAATCTTGAAGACCCTAATGTAATAATTTTGGATGCCAGTTTCAAAGAGAATCAATCCAATGTAAAAACTGAACTGGTAAATATTCAAATTAAAGGCGCCCGATTTTTTGACATAAAAAATAATTTTAGCGATACCTCAAATCCTTTACCGAATACGATTCCGAGTCCTGAACAATTTGAACTCGAAGCCAGAAAACTAGGAATAAACAAAAATAGTTGTCTTGTGATTTATGACAACTTGGGTATTTATTCCAGTCCAAGAGCGTGGTGGCTTTTTAAATTAATGGGACATCAAAAGGTAGCTGTTCTTAATGGCGGACTGCCTGAATGGATTAGTCAAAAGTATCCAGTTGAAGCAATACCGGAAAATCCAAACTGTTCCATTGGTGATTTTAAAGCCGAATTTATGCCGGAATTGGTAAAAAGCAAAGAACAAATTTTAGAAAATGTAAACACAAAAAATGCCGTTTTGATTGACGCTCGTGCAGAGAGCCGATTCAAAGGAATTGGCGATGAGCATAGACCCGGACTTCGAAGCGGTCATATTCCCGGTTCTATAAATGTGCCGTTTACGCAGCTTTTGCAAAATGGCAAATTTTTGCCAAACGAGGAATTAATTAAATTTATGAAAACCGACAGCAGGCCTTTAATATTTACTTGTGGTTCGGGAGTTACTGCCTGTATTGATTTAATTGCCTACGAATTGATAAGTGAAAATCCAAAATCCGTGTACGATGGTTCTTGGACAGAGTGGGGACAATTGAAAAATCTTCCAATAGAAAAGTAGAATGTATTTTATTTAAAAATATTGATGTTAATTTTTTAAATAAAAACTGATTTTACATTGTAAATTAGATTTCGACCATTAATTCCGAGAGTGATTTAAAACATTGAGCGGAATGAATAGTTGACAAAGAAATTTTTATTTTGTAGTGTGCGCTGCCAGCCCGTTTTATATCTTTAAATGAACTAAGAAACGCCAATCCTTTTTACTGGAACATTAGCCAGAACTTCGGAGTAATAAACTTCTTTATTTCATCTAATAATAGTTAGCTAGATTCAACTAATTAATGCAACTTTTAGGGGGGAGATAAAGACATTTTTTCAAAAGAAAGGACTTTTAAAAAGCCCTCTCTCTCGAATGGAATAAATGTTCTTTATTTGCTCCTGA
>NZ_JAFCVD010000018.1:0-15938 GCF_049896865.1 Flavobacterium sp. DSP2-3-1
GTGTATCTTTGTTCGCTGGTTAAGTGGCTCATTATTTACAACTTTGGTCAGGAGCAAATAAAGAACATTTATTCCATTCGAGAGAGAGGGCTTTTTAAAAGTCCTTTCTTTTGAAAAAAGATCTTTATCTCCCCCCTAAAAGTTGCATTAATTAGTTGAATCTAGTTATTAAGAAATTTCGCAGGTACCATATTGCCTAAATATATTCGGGATCTTTTTCCACAGAATTTTATGCGATGGAAAATTCCGAGCATTATTTGTATGTTTTTGACTCTGGAGTATTGGTTTTACCTGACTATGATTCGGCTGCCAAGAGTGAATTGATACTTTTATAAAAATTACGTGAAGAATTGGGTGAATTTATATTTATTCGAAGAATACCAAATTGACACTGATGATAGATTGTAAAAAATAATTATATGATTATTTCCCAAATTGACTCTATCTGTATTATCTATTGTGATGCGCAATATTGGTCAATCTGTAGCATTATATTAATACGAAGTTCTGACTAATACATTAATTACATCGTCAAAACACTATATTCTAAAATTGGAACGACGCGGAAAACTTGGTATTTCAAAAACCAATTTACTTAAAGACATTGGTAAAGTTCTAAATGTAAAAAATAGTATAGAAGAAAATTTATACATTTTGGATCTCCCCAATTTAGTGAGGGAGAGCGAGGAACTGAATCTCTTTAAACGACATCTGAAGGTCAATTTTAATAGTGTTACGAGATTTAAAGACTTGGATAGCCGTCTATAAATCGTAGAAAAAATCTTTCCCTTTTTACGGATGTATTTAATGTGAGGGAAAGTTCCCGTCTGGAATAGGTTGTAATTATATTAATTGCACTTAAACTTGCAATCACCTCATTTTTTTATTAACATTTAACTATCATTTTAGAAATTATTTATCAAAAGCCTCCAAAGTCAAATTAGAAATCACCGATTTATTTTCTTCTAAAATATCGCTTTCAACAGCAAACGCATCCTTTTTCTTTATCAAAAGCCAAGTACTTTCCTGTTTGGTTTTTAATTTTACCAGCGCAAATTCCCCTTTTAATTTTTTTCCCTTAAGAATAAAACTAAGGTGTCCCTTTTGTAAATGAGATTTTAAAATAGTTTCAATTTTATGTTCATTTTGTTCATCAGCCAAAGTATATGTTCCGTTATCCCAAACGATAACCTTTCCTGCTCCATAATTCCCCTCTGGAATAGTCCCTTCAAAATCCTTGTAATTGTAGGGATGATCTTCTACCATAATCGCAAGCCTTTTGTCAGCGGGATTCATAGAAGGCCCTTTGGGTATCGCCCAACTTTTTAACACACCATTTATTTCCAATCGAAAATCATAGTGCAAATGGGAAGCTGAATGTTTTTGCACCACAAAAACAAGTTCCTTTTTAGATTTTTCAATTTTCCCTTCGGGTTCAGTTGTAGAATCAAAATTGCGCTTTAGGTTATATTTATGCAACGTCATACTAGATGATTGAATTGAATGGAAAATTTATGCTGCTCATATTCTGTAACAATTTATAAAAGCGACATTTTAAAAAATTAGCTTTTATACGGTTTTAACTTTTTTTTCCATCATTCTCATCCAGATTACTATGATTATCCCCTCCAATCCCGTAATGGTTGTTTTCTTCATCCTCACTTCCTACATCCTCAAGATCATCATCTAATTCGGAGCCCGGAATATCTAAATCACCACCCGAAACATCCTGTTCAAAATCTTTTTCATTCAGTTCACTGACATTATCGATTTCAACGGGCACTTTATTTTTCGATATATCTTCCGGGTCTATATCCGATTCTTTTTTCAATTGGTTATAAATATCCTCGCTTGGCGGATACAAAAGAAAATCCGGTACTTTATTTTTATCTTCGTTTTCCAGTTTTTCTTTAGCAGAACCTGATTTGTCGTTACTTTTTTCCATTTTACTATTTTATTTAATTGATTTACAACACACTAAGTTAATCATTTTTTAATAAATATCCTTTTATAAATAGTAAAAAACATGAAATTACAGAAGAATTTTACAGAAAGAAAAGAGATTTTGAAAACTTTATTGAATTAGAAAAAACGACAAAAAATCAATAATTTAATATTAAAAATCATTCTGGTAAAAGATTATATCAAACTTTAGCCATCGTTTTAATTACCCCAAATTCTATTTTTGAAAACGTCAAACGTTTTCCTTAAATGCTGATTAAGCAGCAGAAAAATAACGACGATAAGCATAAAGTAACCCATAGCGGTAAAAATTTCCATATTGGACAATAATATCGATTGTTTTGAAACCGAACTGATAATTTGTTTCATCGCTAATTTATTGGAATCATCCAACGTATATCCTTTACCTACAAAATTTTTGGTGAGTTGTTCGACGCGCCTTTGTGTCTCCGGACTTTCGGGAAGAACAAACTGTCGGAATTTTGTAAAATGCGTACTTTGCAAAAACCATCCTGCATTTTGAATAATCGCGAATCCCATTATGCTTCCCCAAAAACGGCCTGCAACTCCTACAATTCCAGCAAAAGGAGCATAATGTTTAGGAACAGCCGATACGGTGAACAATACTAACGGAACAAATATTACTCCGACCGCGACTCCCTGCAACATATAAGGAATAGCGATATCCGCCAGCGAGGCATCAGGCACAAAAAGAAAGGTAAACCAGAAATGAAATACGGCAAAGAGTGAAAATCCCAGTATAAAAATATATCGAGAAGCTACAGATTTAGCCAGAAATATTCCCGTAAGAATCATTCCGGTTACAACTCCTATCATATTCAGATACTGCACATGTGCTACTCTTGAAGGCTCCCAGTTCCAAACCACATACATCGTGCTGTGACAAATATTTAAAGTCGATCTGACAATATAAAAGACCACAGACAATAACAATCCGGTTCGTAAATTTGAATACTGAAAAACTTTCATGTCAAAAGTAGGGCGAGTAACCAGCATTTGTCGGGCGATAAAAAAACCTCCTGTGATTAAGGCGACAATAAGCGCAACTATAATTTGGGATGATTCAAACCAATATTTTTTTTGACCATAAACCACAAAATAACTGCCACATATGATGGCGGTAAGCACAAGAATAAAACTGGCCCAATCTATTTGATACAACGGAATTTTTTTATAATACCGATTGTTATTGAATGTAATCATAACCAAAGCCACGCACACAATTTGAAAAAAAGCGGAACCTAAAGCCATATATTTCCAATCGTAATTTTCAAGCAACCAAACCGCAATATTCATTATAAAAGGTGAAGCCAGCATCAAAGCGCCATAATTAATGGAAAAACCAATAATCACGGCATTTTTTGACTTAAATCTTGAAATTAAAAATAATCGCAGAGGCAAAACAGGCAATGCCATCAAAATTCCTTCGACCATTCTTAGGATAATAAACAAAGAAAAAATTTCCGTGTAGGCTGTCAAAATAAAGGTCAAGGCTGCCAGACCGTAAATGACTAGGAAATATTTTTTGGTTGGAAAAAACTTAAAAAACCTACTTTCAATGAGTAATGTAGCCAGAAAAGTCCCGTAAGTAACACACATCGAAAACTGCAAATCTTCGACTTCCACATCCAAAAAACTCGCTGCATACGTTACATTAGAAGTATATACTCCCAATAAAACCATGGAATGCAGCATACAGAAAAATATAATGGCAATAATAGCCCAATTTGGAACCCAAGATTTAAAAATACTTACTTCTGACATCTTATTATTTGTGTTCGGCGATAACCGTAACATTCATGCCGGCTCTAAGAAAGTCCGTTTGTGCATCACTTACTTTTAATTTTATTCTGACCGGGATTCTTTGTTCTATTTTTATAAAATTACCCGTAGCATTATCAGGAGGTAAGAGCGAAAAACGTGCACCACTGGCAGGAGATAGTGACTCAATGATCCCGGTAAATTTTCTTCCCCTAATTGCATCTGCTTGCATTGTAACTTCTTGTCCAACAGATAAATACTGCAGCTGCGTTTCCTTAAAATTAGCTGTAATCCACTTTTCCTTGCTAACGATAGAAACTAAGGTCTGTCCTTCTTTTATCATTTGTCCTGGCTGAATCATTTTTTTTCCCACCCATCCATCATACGGAGCGGTAATTATGGTGTAAGAAAGAAACAAAGTGGCATTGTCAGCAACCGCTTGTTTGGACTGAATTACCGTCTGAGCAGCTGGGATTTTAGCGGAAGCTTCAGCAGTATTTAATGCCGCCGATTGAATGGTGTTTGCTATTTCCTGATAATGTGCCTGTGCCAATTCATAATCCGCTTTTACTTTTTCAAGCTGTTGTTCTGTAGCCGCGTCCTGGCCTACTAATTCTTTGTAGCGATTGTATTCCAATTTTGTTTTCCAAACTTCCGTTTTTGCAGCTTGCAACTGAGCCTGTCTAACTGAAATTGTATTAGAAGTTGTTGCAACATTTTTTTCGATCACCATGCTATTGCTTTTTGCGTTTTCAACATCTGCCAGTGCCATGTCTAAATGCGCTTTGTATTCCCTGTTGTCAATTACCAGCAGCGTATCACCTTTATGAACAAATTGGTTTTCATTATAGCGCACTTCTTTAATAAAACCCGTAATTCGGGCCATAATTGGTGTTACAAATTGATCTACTTGAGCATCATTAGTTTCTTCGTGATTTTTATTAAAAATATAAAACCAAATTCCTAAAACAATTCCCCCCACAACCAAAATACTGGCAATCAAGGTGATTAATCTATGAAATGATCGATGAGCTCTTGACGAATTCTGTACTTTTACCATATAAATTGGAAACTAAATTATATTAAATTGAAATTATTATTTATTAAGTAATCCTGCCGTATGGAGCAATTCATAATGTTTCATAGCAGCATCTATTCTAGTGGAAATTTTGTTGAATTTTGCCTGAAGCAGCGCATTATCAGCATCGACCATTTCCGTAATCAAGACCAATTGGTTCAGGTATTTTACTTTTACAATGCGATAATTTTCATTGGCTAAATCCAATGCTTTGTCCGTAACCGAAAGCTTATCCAGTATTTCCTGATATTGAGTATGATTTTTAAATACTTTATCCACCATTTCATTTTTTACAAGCTCTAAATCATTTTCTTGCAATTCCACTTTTAAATTGGCAACCTGAACTCGCGCTTTATTTTTATACAAACCAGATAAATTATAAGTAGCTTCCACTCCAATTTGTCCAATGGTGTAGAGATAGGGACGATTCAAAGTAAATAACATATAGTCGGGATATTTCAGATTATAATTTCCAAAGAAACTCACCTTAGGATAATAATTTCCTTTCACCATTTTTAACTCTGTTTTTTTTACGTCTACTTTTCTACTAGAAATACGCATTTCTTCGTTTTGAAGGGTTTCTTCAAAATAGAAATCATAGTCTTTCAATGGAGCTGTATCGAGTAATCCTGTTGTATTGATAGTAATTTCAGCATCTTCTGGTAACTGCAAAAGAGTTTTTAAATCTTGAAGTGAAATCCTAATATTTTTTTTATTAGTTAATGAATTGAGTTCTCTGTCAGATAATTGCAGTTCAGAACGCAACACTTCGTTTTTAGTAACGGTTCCAAAGGTTTTAAAAGCTTTCACTTCTTTTAATCGTTCCTGTTCTTCTTTTATACTTTCGTTAATGATTTTCTGGAGTTCCATCATTTTATAAATGCCCAAAAAAGTAGCGGTAACCAGCAACTGAATATGATTTTGTGTCTTCTCTACCTTGATTTTGGCAATTTCGTTTTCCTCTTTCGACTTTTTAATCGCATTATTGATTCTGTTACCTGCATAAATCGGCATATCAAAATTTGTGACCGCATCATATATTACAGTTCCAGGTTGTGGAGTATAAGTATGTTTATCCGAGAAAAAACTGCCTTCGTATTCCGTCAGATCTGATAATCGGGAATACATTGCATTAAAATTAAGTTCCGGTAAACGAAGATCTTTTGTTACGGCAATTTCTTGTTCTGAAATACGCTGTTCTATATGAGATTTCTGAATGGTCTTATTATTTTCTTTAGCGCTTTTTAAAGCATCATTTAAAGAAATAGCAGTAGTTGATTGCGCTTGCACTGACATTATTCCTTGAAAGAAGAGGAATAACAACAAGGCATTTTTTGAAAAATTAATTTTTGTTTGGCTCCAAAGAACCCTTTTTTTCAGAAACATAATTTAGATCAAGGAATAGGTTGCAAAGTTCCCAAATTTAATCCATGCCTTAAAATCAACTATAGCCAACTATTTATCCATTTCAGACAAATATAAGCCTATAAAATTACTAGAATGATTGCAGAAAATGAAAGTTCCAAAAAATTACTTTTTTAATATTTCAATCCCTTTTAAATAATCAGAAGGGCGTTGTCCTAAAATCTTAAAAAATGTATTACTGAAGGTTGGAACACTATTGTAACCTACCGCCTGCGCGACTTCATTAACAGATAATTTTTTTTCAAGTAACAATTCAATTGCTTTTAAAATTCTTCGAATGGTAAAATATTGAATAAAGGACATGCCTAAATCTTTTTGGAACAAGCGATACAAAGAGCGCTCACTAAACCCAAATCGGTTGGCCAAATCAGAAAACATAATAGTTTCTCCCAAATTTTTATCTAAATAGATAATGATTTTATGGAGACGAATATCCTTTGGCAAAGGCAACGATAATGGTAAATTCGTAAGACATATTTCAGGCAGAATGGCTTTTATCGCGTTGGCAATAGTAAAATTTCTAGTTCCCTTTTTCAGGTTTCCATTCCATCGATTTGTGAAAAGCATCATTTGCAACAACAAATCGTTAATGGGATAAATACCTTCTTTTTCATAAAAAGAGTCTTCATCTAAACCTATTGGAAAATACAGATTGCGCATCATAACATCCTCAGAGTTGGGTTGAATACTATGTTTTACGCCTCCCGGAATCCAAATAAAATGACGTGCCGGAAGAAAATAAGTTTTGGTTTCCGTAGTAACGTGAACAATACCACCTTCAGAGTAAAGCATTTGTGATTTTTCATGCTTATGGGTTGGAATCATTAATTCGCCCATTAAATCATGGTGGCAATAAATACTTTTTTTTTCGGTATTGACCTCTTTAATATAATATTTTTCTTCTAAAGCTTCAGATGAACCCATTGTGACTGAAATGAATATTTTTATGACTTATCAGGATATTTGTCCAATTCTTAATATTACTAAAATTGTATATGATTTAAACTAAAATATAATTATTGTTTTAAATCATTATCAAAACATCAATTTTTGGTTATTTTTTTATTAAAAACACATAATTATGCAGATGGACAGAATTAGATTTCAAAGTTACAAAGACAAAGTTATTTCTGCACAAGAAGCCGCTTTATTTTTCAAAGACAAAATGACTATCGGAACCAGTGGATTTACAAAAGCTGGTGACAGTAAAGCTGTTCTACCTGCTTTTGCCGAAAGAGCAAAATTAGAAAATATTGGAATCACATTAATTACCGGTGCTTCTTTAGGTCATACCACAGATGCGGATTTGGCTAACAATAACGCCTTATACAAGAGAATGCCATTTCAGGTTGACGCCACCTTACGAAAAAAAATAAATGAAGGGAAAGTACTTTTTATTGACCAACATTTAAGTGAAACTGTCGAACTTTTAGAGAACAAACACCTTTCGAAAATTGATATTGCGGTTATTGAAGGCACGTATATCGATGAGAATGGAAATGTAATTCCAACAACCTCAGTGGGAAATTCCGCCACTTTTGCGCATACTGCCGATAAAATTATCATCGAAATAAATACTTCCATACCTCTTGAATTCGCCGGGATTCATGACATTTATATTTCAAAAAGTTATCCCAATCGAGACGTTTTAAACATTACGGCTACTGCTGACAGAATAGGAACTAATTATATCACTATCGATCCTAAAAAGGTCATTGGAATTGTTTTTACGGAAATTCCCGATAGTCCAGCACAAGTAACTTCAATAGACCCGAAAACGGCTGCCATTGCCAATCATTTATTGGCTTTTTTTGAAAATGAAATCAAAGAAGGTCGTTTAACCAATTCATTAATGCCATTGCAGGCCGGAATTGGAAAAGTGGCAAATGCGGTCATGTCTGGCTTTGCCAAAGGAAATTTTGAAAATTTAGTGATGTATTCCGAAGTATTGCAGGACAGCACGTTTGAACTCCTTGATAGCGGAAAATTAAATTTTGCTTCGGCTTCCTCCATCACCGTTTCTGAAAATTGCTATAAAAACATTCTTGATAATTTCGAAAAGTACAAAGACAAAATTCTCCTTCGACCGCAAAATATCAGCAATTCAGCGGAAGTGATACGAAGATTGGGAGTTATAGCCATAAATACAGCCATCGAATTTGATATTTATGGGAATGTAAATTCTACCCATATTTCAGGCACTAATATGATGAATGGCATTGGCGGGTCGGGTGATTTTGCCCGGAATGCCTATTTGAGTATTTTTGTCACCCAATCATCTTCAAAAGAATTTAATGCCATTTCGCATGTTTTACCAATGGTGTCCCATGTTGATCATACTGAACATGATGTTGATGTTTTAATTACCGAACAGGGAATTGCCGAATTAAGAGGGCTTGCTCCCAGAGAACGCGCCAAAATTATCATTGAAAATTGCACGCATCCGGAATATAGAGAAGAATTATCAGATTATTTTGATCGTGCTTGTTTGCGCGGTGGCCATACACCGCATATTTTAAAGGAAGCTTTTAAACTTCATTCCAGATATATTGAAACCGGCAGCATGAAACAAAACTGTTTAGTTGAATTACTCTAGCATTAGCATTCATATCTTTTCTAACATCCCCAAACACACTTGATTGTTCGGGAATGTTTTTTCTTTTAATCAATCGATTTTTTGTAGCTTAAAATCTGCCTATTTTTCTATTTATTACAACATAAATAACTAACTTTAAGGAACTTAATGTTTTTTTCTTTTTTATACAAAAAACTATATTTTTAATTTCTAAAATAAAAAATGGCGGAATAAACGAGATTGTAATTCCGGAAACATTTTTAAATCGTGAAACCGATATTAAATTAAATCGTTGGGTGTAATTAATAAAAATTTTAATTAATCATTAATGAAAAATTTGAACCACATAGAAACATAGAAAAAAAGAGTAGAACAGCCTAATTCTTGGGTTCACATAGCTATCCTTTTCTCTGAAAAAGTGAAAGGCCTTACATAATTTTAAAATCTATGTTTCTATTTGGTTAAAAAATTAAACAAATTGAATTACACCCAACGGGTTAAATTAATCTCAAACTATTTAAAAACATATAAAAAATGGACACTAAAAAATCAATTTATCAGTTACATGAAGAACATAAAACGTGGCTAAACAAACTTTTGTTTTATAAGGATGAGCTTGTAATTATGTCTAAGCGAATTAAGGAAGTGGCGGAAAAGAATACTTCAAAAGAGGTTCGTTCTTTAACGGATCATTTTAACAATCAGCTGATTATTCAAAAGGAACAAATTGATATCTTAAGCCATGATATTAAAAGTCATGAATTGTACCTGGAGTCAGCAGCACGTGGTAATCCTAATGCGGTTGATCATGATAAATTTTCAGATCATAAAAACCACAGAGAAAGTATTGCAACTTTTGAAAAACTATTCAAAGATTTAAGAGAAGAATTGATTGATTTTTTATCAAAATGGATGTAAGCGAAATAATTTACGGAAATTAGAACTGTGTTTTTAAAAAAAAGGTTGGATTCTCTTTCTTAAAAGATGTTTATTATCAGTTGTACTACATTATAATAAGAGCTTTCGACTAAAAATACCATCTTAAATAGATCGAAATATTTACTTAAAAAAATGATTTATATCATAGAATTTAACAAGGAAGCAAACGAACTTTCGACAGTAATTTTCTTGATTAAGAAATTATTAATTAATACAAAATAGTTATAATTAATTCTAATCTTTTTTTAGATAACAAGATTCAATATACACAAAGCCTGTCCAATAATGGATAAACAACTCTCAAATAAAATTAAAATGGTTCAGACTAAAACAATGAAAGCTCTAGTTTATGACGGTCCTGGAAAAATAGAATTGAAAGACGTCCCACTACCTAAAATCGAAAAAGCAACCGATGTATTGGTAAAAATACTTAAAACCACTATCTGCGGAACAGACTTGGGAATTTTACATGGAAAAACCCCATCGGTAAAACCAGGAACTACGTTGGGACACGAAGGAGTTGGTGTAATTGAAGAAATTGGAACTTCCGTTAGGAATTTTAAAAAAGGAGACCATGTGATTATTTCCTGTATCACTTCTGATGGATCCTGCGAATATTGCAAAAAACAGCTGTACGCTCATTGCGAGGATGGTGGCTGGATATTAGGACACCTTATAAACGGTACTCAGGCAGAATATGTTCGTATTCCTCATGCAGATAACAGTCTCCATCTTATACCAAAAGGCGCTGATGAAGAAGCTTTGGTAATGTTAAGCGATATTTTACCTACAGGACATGAAATCGGCGTGATTAACGGCGGTGTAAAACCCGGAGATACCATTGCAATTGTAGGATCTGGACCTATAGGAATGTCAGCGTTGCTTACTGCCCAGTTTTATTCGCCTTCCAAAATTTACATGATTGATATGGATGAAAATCGTTTAAAAATGGCCAAAAAATTTGGCGCCACAGATACGATCAATTCAGCAAAAGAAGATGTCTTAAAAAGAATATTAGCCGAAACTAAAGATGGCGTTGATGTAGCTATTGAAGCAGTTGGAATTCCAGCTACTTTCGATATATGCCAAAAAATTGTTCGCCCCGGTGGTCACATTGCAAATATTGGAGTACATGGAAAACCGGTAGAATTGCAAATTCAAGATTTGTGGATTCAAAATATTACAATAACAATGGGATTGGTAAATACAAATACTACTCCAATGTTGTTGAAAACAGTTTCCTCCGGAAAATTGGAACCCGCCAAACTAATTACCCATCATTTTAAATTAGACGAAATCCTAAAAGCCTATGAAGTTTTTGGAAACGCCGCGAAAGAAAAAGCGATGAAGGTAATTATTGAACCCTAAAATCTGATTGTGACTTTGTATTTATCATTAACCCGTTGGGTGTAATTAATGAAAATTTCAATTAATCTTAAATAAAAAAATTGACTCACATAGAAACATATAAAAAAAGAGTTAGACAGCCCAATTTTTGGCTTCACATAGCTATGATTTTCACTAAAAAGTAAAACGCCTTACATAATTTTAAAATCTATGTTTCTATGTGGTTAAAAAATTAAACAAATTGAATTACGCCCAAAGGGTTCATCATTATATATTATGTGAGCAAATCGCACCTTAATTTTAAAATCATTCAAAACTAAAAGGTAATGCGATTGGGATTTAATTTTAATCACTCCTACTCGATTGCATTGCATTTTAATTTTAAATTAACGTCAAAAAATTTGATATTGATTTTTATTATCGTAATATTGCAATATACATATATAACGATGGGAATTACTAAATCAGAGCATTTCACAGACGAGCAAAACGAATTGGCAACATTGGCGAAAGCTATTGGTCATCCTGCCCGAATTGCCATAATCCAACATTTAATAAAAGTAAACAGTTGTGTGTGCGGCGATATTGTAAACGAGCTGCCACTAGCCCAACCTACCGTTTCGCAACACTTGAAAGAACTAAAAAATGCCGGACTCATAAAAGGCAATTTTGAAGGGGCTTCCATTTGCTACTGCCTAAATGAAGAAGGCTTTGAGAAAATCAAAGGATTTTTTAAAAACATCAATGACTATTTAGAAAACAAGAAAAATCAATGTTGTTAATTTTTAAATTACAAGAATCATGAAATTATCAGAAATTAAAAAACAATTGAGCACGTTGGACAACGTAGCTTTTGTATTGCCAAACGGAACTTATGTTCCAGAACATTTCCATGTAACTGAAGTGGGTTTAATCACTAAAAACTTTATTGATTGCGGTGGAAAAGTTCGAAAAGAAACCGTTGTTAACTTTCAATTATGGGACGCCAATGATTTTGAACACCGCTTAAAACCGCAAAAATTATTGGATATAATTGAATTATCTGAAAAAATTTTAGGTATCGAAGATTATGAAGTAGAAGTAGAATTTCAAGCAGAAA
The DNA here is from genome assembly GCF_049896865.1 of Flavobacterium sp. DSP2-3-1. Taxonomy (NCBI): domain Bacteria; kingdom Pseudomonadati; phylum Bacteroidota; class Flavobacteriia; order Flavobacteriales; family Flavobacteriaceae; genus Flavobacterium; species Flavobacterium sp. DSP2-3-1. Next base: position 12,208 of record NZ_JAFCVD010000018.1, read on the forward strand.
CGATTGGTAAATACGATATTGGTTTCAACGGAACAGCATTCACTTTGTTAAACAAACAAACAGCTTGTTTGGCCCAGGATCAATGTGGCATTCCAGCCGAAAAACAAAAAGTGAAGTTATCCGAAATCGCTAGTCAAACCAACAGCTGCACTCCGGGTGGAGGTTGTTGTTAATTTTAAAACGGTAAAATGGAACAAACCAAAACCATCCTATTTCCAGAAATAGAAAAAGTAATCGGTACTTTGGATTTTGAAACAATAACAGCAGCACGTAAAATCGTTTTGCAACCGCTTATTGATTTTATTCAAGATAAAGTAACGAACAAACAAGAAATTCGGCTGAACTTAATTTGCACCCACAATTCTAGAAGAAGTCATTTGTCTCAGGTTTGGGCACAAACCGCAGCGGCACATTTCAATATAAAAAATGTATTTTGTTATTCTGGTGGCACCGAAGCAACTGCTTTATTTCCTGTGGTTACCAAAACATTGGAACAATCGGGATTTAAAATTAAAACCATCGCAGCAGGGAATAATCCGATTTATGCCATAAAATATGGAGAAAATGAACATCCAATTATTGGTTTTTCCAAAACGTATGATGACGATTTTAATCCCCAAAGTGAATTTGCAGCGATATTGACTTGTTCACAAGCGGATGGCGGTTGCCCATTTATTGCAGGTGCCGAAAAGCGTATTCCAATGACTTTTGAAGATCCAAAAGCATTTGACAATACGCCACAACAAGCAGAAAAATATAAGGAACGCAGTTTACAAATTGCAACCGAAATGTTTTATGTGTTTTCACAAATAAAATCATACTAATGAAAGTACATAAAAAAAGATTAAACTTTCTCGACAGTTACTTGACACTTTGGATATTTTTGGCAATGGCAATAGGAGTTTCCATTGGATACTTTATACCTTCCAGCAGTGGTTTTATCAATTCTTTTTCAAGCGGAACAACCAATGTGCCACTGGCAATTGGATTAATATTAATGATGTATCCTCCTTTGACTAAAATTGATTTTTCAAAAATTCCTTTGATGCTTGAAAAACCAAAATTACTGACTGCTTCTTTTTTTATAACCTGGATTGTTGGTCCATTTTTAATGTTCTCATTGGCAACATTCTTTTTGAAAGATTACCCGGAATACATGATGGGTTTAATTATAATTGGGATTGCGCCTTGCATTGCAATGGTAATTGTCTGGAATGAATTAGCCGAAGGAAACAGAGAATTAACCGCTGGACTAATTGGAATTAACAGTTTACTTCAAGTGTTCTTTTTTAGTTTGTATGCCTATTTCTATTTGGAAATCATGCTGCCATTAATTGGAATAAAAGGGTTAGAATTAAATATTACGATTGCTCAAATTGCTACAACAGTTGGAATTTATTTAGGAATTCCATTTGCATTAGCAGTAATTAGCCGTTATGCCATCAAGAAATTCATTGGAGACAAATGGTTCAATCAAAAGTTTATTCCTTTTGTTTCACCTATTACTTTGATTGCGTTGCTTTTTACTATCATAGTTATGTTCAGTTTAAAAGGTGAAATGATAGTCGACTTGCCACTTGATGTGATTAGAATTGCCATTCCGCTTGTCATTTTTTTTACCATTATGTTTTTCCTGATGTTCTTTGTTTCCAAAAAAATTGGAGCAAATTATAGAGACGCCGTTGCGCTTTCATTCACGGCATCCGGAAATAATTTCGAGTTAGCAATTGCAGTTTCCATTGGTGTTTTCGGAATCAACAGCGGACAAGCATTTGCAGGAGTTATTGGACCGCTGGTAGAAGTTCCGGCTTTGATAATTCTGGTTAATGTCGCTTTTTGGTTAAGAAAAAAATATTACGCTACAACAAACGTAAAGTAACGTTATTATGCAAGAAATACTAGATGTTATTGTTATTGGCGGCGGACAAAGCGGATTGGCTTGCGGGTATTATTTACGACGCCATAAACTCAACTTTCTCACCGTAGATAAAGAAGAAAAATGCGGTGGTGCTTGGCTTCATGCCTGGGACAGTTTGACGCTTTTTTCTCCTGCTGAACACAGTTCTTTGCCGGGTTGGCTGATGCCAAAATCTAAAAATCTGTTTCCTTTAAAACAAGAAGTAATTGATTATTTGTGCCAATATGAAAAACGTTATGAATTTCCAATAGAGCGCTCCGTTACTGTAGATAATATAACTTCTGAAAATAAAGTATTCAAAATTTACACCAATAAAGGAATCTATTTTTCAAAAGCAATTATTGCGGCGGCGGGAACTTGGAACAATCCTTTTATTCCAAAGATGAAAGGAATAGATACTTTCAAAGGAATTCAAATCCATTCCGACCATTACAAAAATGCAGAGCAGTTTAGGAATTTAAACGTATTGGTAGTTGGCGAAGGAAATTCAGGAGCACAAATTGTAGCCGAAATTTCTAAAGTCACCTCCGTGAAATGGTCAACCAGAAAACCACCACAATATTTACCGGATGAAGTGGACGGGTTTTATCTTTTTAACGTGGCAACCGCCAAATACAACGCTGAAAAAGAAGGGAAACCATTTAATGCGGCCAATTATGATTTGGGAAATATTGTAATGGTCCCACCAGTTCAGGAAGCTCGATCCAGAGGAGTTCTTATTTCAAGTGGCAGTTTTGAAAACGTTTATGAAAACGGTGTGATTTGGTCTGACGGATCCAAAGAGGATTTTGATGCGATAATTTGGTGTACCGGTTTTGGTTATGCGACCTCTTTCTTGAAAAATATCGTTTCAACAGATGAAAGAGGCATCATAAAAACCGAAGAAAGCAAAGCAACTGAACTTCCCGGATTGTGGCTTGCGGGTTACGGCAGTTGGACTGGTTATGCATCCGCAACACTCATTGGAATAAACAGAAATGCCAAACAAACCTGTAACGAAATTACTGAATATTTACAGAAAAACTAAATCTATTTATTTGAAAATAAAAATATTACCGAGATTTAAACTCTTTATTGCCTTTATACATTTCAACAACCTCCGTTTTGAATTTATTTTTGAGCCATGCCGTCAATTTTTGTTTTTCGGTGGTTTTTAGATCTTTTTTACTTTCATAAAGCACTACAGAAATCACTTTTTTGGTTGCTTAATTTTCCTTAAAAACATAATTCACAATGGCAATATTTTCAATTCGGGAAACAGTATTCATGTTTCATTCAAAATAGCATTGTTATCAAATTTTAAAGAAGTAATTTGACTTTGAAGCTTAGCAATAATCAAATCTTTCTCACTCATCGTTTTAGTGTTAAAAGTACTTTCATTCAAAATATCCTGCTTTAAATCGGTTGTGTCTTGAATAATATTTAATATCATGTTATTCAATTGCAGGATTCAAGTTATAAATGCAACTTTTTGATTAAACATATAATTAGGTGTTTCAAAATTAAATCTTTTTCTTGGTCTATTGTTTAATTTCTCTCGTATTTCTATAATTCTCTCTGGAGTTATTTCATCAAATGATGATGATTTGGGTATGTATTGTCTGATTAATCCATTTAGATTTTCATTTGCACCACGTTCCCATGGGCTGTAAAGGTTGGCAAAGAAAAAATCGATTTCAAGTGCCGAACTGATTCCTTGATGTTGCGCAAACTCTTTCCCATTATCAGAAGTTATTGTATTTATTAAGTGTTTCCAGTGCTGTAGTAATTCGATTGTTGCTTGTTTTACCAATTCACTTTCTTTACTTTCTAT
>NZ_JAFCVD010000019.1:0-6044 GCF_049896865.1 Flavobacterium sp. DSP2-3-1
CAGAGAGAATTATAGAAATACAAGAGAAATTAAACAATAGACCAAGAAAAAGATTTAATTTTGAAACACCTAATTATATGTTTAATCAAAAAGTTGCATTTATAACTTGAATCCTGCATATTAAAAGATTCTTTAATTTGAAAAGCTTCAATTCAAATTGTCATTATCAAACTTCTTCATACCAATTTGATGAAATTTTAGAGCGATGTAACTAGAATTGATTGATTTACAAAGCTGTTTGCTGCTCTCTTTTGACATCTTTTATATGTTAAAATCACTCCAAGTGAATATTAAAAGAAATTGACTTAAATTTTTCCAAATTATATAAAAAATAGCCTAAATACGGAGGATAAAAAATTTTTTTTTACGTAAATGCCTGATAACTAAACTATCAACCGAATGTAAACTTGTAAATAAATAGTTAAAATATTTGATTTCCAACTAAAAAGCACCAAATTATTGTACTTAATCGATAAATATTGCCGATGGTCGATTTATTTTTGTTTTTATTTTTGTTTTTTGTATAAAAATTTTTAATTTAGGGCACAAAATAATTAATAATTGTACAAATAAATAAATACCACAGTGAGAAAAAATTACCTTAAAAATTTATTAGTTGCATTTGCACTTTTCTCGTCTCTGTTACTTTTTTCTCAAGGGAATCAAGTAATTAAAGTAAGTTATGGGAATCCACCTATAAATATTGTTAATGGAGCAACTGTAAATTTCGGTGCTTCAACTGAAATTGCATTTTCGATCACTAACGTTCCTGATGGGAGCGGAAATCCATCATTGGTATTGTCAAACCCAGAAGTCACATTAAGCAATGCCAATTTTGTAATTTCATCTCCGGTTTCTCAATTCAATATTAAAAAAGGTGAAAAAAGCGTATTTAAAATAAGAAAAAATAATTTTGCCTGTAATACTTCACCACAATCTACTGTGGTTACTATAAACTCTAATGCCAAAAATTTTCCAGCCTTTTCTTTTACAATAACTTACACGAATGCTCCTTCCATTTCTGTTTTGGGAGGCACGCCAACACAACCCGTTCTTAATGGACAAACTGTTCCCACATCGTCTAATGGTACTTTGTTTGGCACAGTAACAGTTGGTGCAAACACAACGCGAAATTTTTTAATTACTAATACAGGTACTTGTCCATTAACACTTGACCCATTAACATGTTTTGGGTATAATCCTGTAACAGGATTGCCTTCCACTGATTTTATGATAATAGTTCAACCAACGCCTTATCCTTCGGCTGCTGGTACTGCTGCTTCTAATGTTATTATGCCTGGTGGAGCATCTTATTTTGTGGTACTTTTTCGACCACAATCTCCAGGAATTAAATCGGCTATAATTTCACTTCCTAACAATGATGCCACAAAAACTCCTTATACTTTTGTCATAAGTGGCGAAGGATTTAATCCAAGCGTAACCGGACCAGGAGGAGGAAATCCAGACTTTAGGCTGTGGCTTAAATCTACCAGAGGAATTACTTTGCCTGTAGGTGTAAGTACTAATTACAGTGTTCCACTATGGAGAGATTTGGGATCAATGGGGAAAGATGCAGCGCAAACTACCGTTGCTAATCAACCGACTTATGTTGATGCGGAAAGTGCTAACATTAATTTTAATCCTGTTGTAAAGTTCGAAAATACAGCATCACGCAATCAATTTATGTATAACACAGACAACGGATATTATACTCATGAAACTTTTATAGTCATGGAACCGGATGTTGCTGTCGACGGAACAACTTTGCCAATGACTATTATTTCTGGTACTTCTGCTTCAAATCCTACTTATCCAATTATTGCAAACGAGCACACGGGGATTGGTTTTGGTGATTTTACAACACGTTTTGCAAATGAAAGATTATGGTTCAGTCAATGGCAAAATAATAGTGGAAGTTTCTATAGTGTAGCAGACAATGTTGGAAATTATTCTAAAGCAGGGATTATTAATACACGAAATAAATCGACTACAGCTTCAGATGGTGTTGATTTATTGTTTAATACTAATGCTATAGGAACTTTAACAAGCAGTTTGTCCTATTCTAATTTAGGTTACAACGATACGAGCGTAACACCTAATATTTGGAAAGGAACTCCTTATAATATTGGAAAAAATATAAATAGCGGCACTGTTAATGGAACCCTTAACGGCCGAGTGGCGGAGATAATATCATACGCTTCACGTGTGCTTGATGCCAATCGTCCTAAGATTGAAACCTACCTTGCCATAAAATATGGTATCACTTTAGGAGCAAACGGAACCAGTAAAAATTATCTCGATTCAGGGGGAACTATTATTTGGGACGTTACTGCTAATAGCGGTTACAACTATAACATTACCGGAATTGGTAAGGATGTTGCTTCTGATTTGTATCAAAAGCAGTCTAAAAGCAGTAATGATCCCAATGAAGTAACTATAGGTTTAGGGGTTATTGCGACAACTAACAATGCTAATATAAATGAGTTTAAAAAAGATCGCGATTTTTTAGCTTGGGGGTCTGATGGAGGTTCTTATACAGCAGTGGCATTTCCTAATGTAACAACATTGGCAGCAGAACTAACTACCTCGACAACTCGAATCAATAAAAAATGGAAAATTGTTGAAACTAAAAGTGACGTTAACGGCGATGTTGAAAATGTATTTATAAGTATTCCGGGTAATGCATTTAGTAGTTTTGGTGCATTTCCAAGACTTGTAACTGAAGAATATGCTTTAATTGTAAGTGATAATCCTCTTTTTAGAGATGGTGATATCATTGATATAATTCCCTTAAAAAGGAATGAGACTGCAGCTGGAGTTGCAATATTAAACAAAGAGGGAAGCGAAACGTATCAAACATGGTATGATTTTGATGGTATTAAGTATTTTACTTTTGGGAAGGCACTTAAAAAGGAAACTAAACAATTAGTAAACAGCACTGCCAATACAATTGATAAAGATTTTTTGGTGGGAGAATATGCATTGAACCTTAACAGCGGTTCATTTACAATAGGTTGTTGGTTAAGAAATGATGGGAGCAGTACTGCTAATAGGACTATAATTAGCAAAGGTGTTAATTTAGAATTACGTTTAAATGCACAACATAAAGTAGAAGCATATTGGGATGGCGTTTTAAGATTTGAATCAAATACTGCGATTGCTGATGGAAAATGGCATAACATTGTTGCAGTGTATTATGCAGGAGCAGCAGACTTTTACATAGATGGTGTGATAGAATTTTCTAAATTTAACCTTCAAAATCCATCACCTAATTTTTCCAGATTTTCCGTTGGTTCGCTTTATATTGATAAGAATAATATAATTAATCCGTTTAGGGGAGAAATAGACGAAATCAACATCTGGGATATGGCATTATCGTCCAATCAGATAAATTATTTAATGAATCAGGAAATTGAAAAATTTGGTCTTAACGCCAATGGAAAAGTATTGCCTCAAAATATATCTAGCAATGAAATAAAAGCAATCACTTGGAAGACACTAAAAGCATACTATGATTTTAATGCTTTCTATGGTACAACTGTTGAGGGATTGACAGATGAGCGCAATTTTCTTCGAATTAAATATTTAAATAAAAACAAGCAGCTTTTAAATGCCCAAACAGCACCGTTGCCTTACGAAACTGTTGCTGACGGAGAGTGGAATGGAACTAATTCAGCAATGTGGAAAAATGGTGCTATTCAAACTATTCCCAATGCTGTTTCTATAGTTCCTGGTGATTTGACAGTAAATGGAAATATCGTTAAAATTAAAAACAATGTGACTTCAATAGGAAACAAAACTGTTTTAGGATTATTTGTAGAAGGTACTGATGCCACAACTTATAAAACGCTATCAGCAAATAATGATACTAAGGTTCAAGTTTCACATTATTTAAAATTAGATGGTTTACTTGATTTAAAAGGACGTTCTCAATTAGTGCAGACGCTCAATAGTGAACTGGATGCTACCAGTAAAGGTTTTATAAAAAGAGACCAACAAGGTACTGTTAATAAATATAATTATAATTATTGGTCATCTCCCGTAGGGCCAATAAATGCCACTACTAACAACAATGCATATACCGTAAATGCTGTGTTTAAAGATGGGTCTACAACAACTCCTGCAAATATTAATTGGGTAAGTGGATATGATGGAAGTACCGCACCTTTAAGCCTGGCGAGATATTGGTTGTATAAATTTCAAAATGGTACACAATATTCCGATTGGGTACATTTTGATGAAAGCACCGCTACAATTCTACCTTCTCAAGGATTTACTTTAAAAGGAGCAGGAGCTGTAAATGCCAATAGTTCTTTAACTCAAAATTATACATTTATAGGAAAACCCTACAACGGCCTTATTACAGGTAATTCTGTTTTGGCGGATAACTTATTTTTGGTAGGTAATCCTTATCCGTCGGCTTTAGACGCCTATAAATTTATAAATGATAATATTAACACTATTGATGGCCCGATCGATGGCATTATTTCTGGAGAACTTTATTTTTGGCAACATTCTCCGGACAACAATACTCACGTAGTCGGAGGATATACTGGTGGTTATGCTACATTGACTTTAACCGGAGGAACGCCTCCAGTTTTTCCAGCAGGAATTGCAGGTGTAGGGGTAAGTACTAAATTATCATACCAACATATCCCGGTTGGTCAAGGATTTTTTGTAGCAGGAAAACTAGGGATTGTTGGAGCTATACCAATTATTTTTAATAATAATCAACGGGCTTTTGTAAAGGAAAATGATGTTGACGATTTGTCTCTGCCAATTTCCAATACATTATTTAAAATGGTGCCAAAAAAGAAAGATAAAACAGCTATAATTGACCACTTTAAAGACAATAGTAATGATGTAATTTATAATAACTATAATACAAAAATCAGGTTAGGTTTTAACACAGCAAATAATTATCACAGACAGTTATTAATCGGATTCATGAATGATCTGGCGACTGATGGAGTGGATAGAGGTTATGATGGTTATCAGATTGACACACAAAAAAATGATTTATATTTTTTGATTGATAATGCCGAATATACTATTCAAGGTGTTGGTTCATTCGATGTTACTAAATCGTATCCACTAGGAGTAAAAACAGATATAACAGGTAATGTTCAATTTGTCATTGATACTGCGGAATTTTTACCCGCAAATCAAAATGTATATATTCACGATAAGGAAACTTCAATTTACTATGATATTACTAAAGAACCTGCAGCTGTTAATTTATCCGCAGGAACATATAATTCTCGTTTTGAATTAACTTTTCAAACAGATAAAGCACTTGGAACAGGCGAGAATGAATTGCCGGAATCAATGATAATTGTTTACAATAATGAAATCAAAAAGAAATTAGTTATTAGTAAAAATCAATTAGTAGATATTATAGAAGTTTCAATTTACAATATCGTCGGTCAACAGCTAAGTACTTTGAAAAAGGTGCCAAATGCTAATACAGTGGAAATTCCTTTCAATGTACAAAGTGGTGTTTATATAGTAAAAATAATTACTGATAAAGGTGTAATCAGTAAAAAAATAATAAAGCAATAGTGGCTTTCACGATGATATTCTATAAATTAAAAAAATAGTTGATGATAAGGTTTTAAAGAGATATATTCAACTATTTTTTTAAGATTAAGATTGATTGCCACGAACGCCATTAGCTTTAAAATTACTTCTACACGATATATTGTGCTACCTTATATATAGGAGTGAAAAAGTAACAGTACAATTTTGTACAATATAATGTATCGGACAAAACCATTAGTTAGCTTAATCATGTTTTTGAATAATGGCACGGAAGTAACATTTGAAGTCGCAAAGCGTAGTGATGAGCTACAAATAATGCAATACTGTTTGAATTTTGAAAGATGGGCTAAGCAAAGAAATGCTTATGAAGGAATCTTTCATCAGTGAAATTGGCGATTTGGAAGTACAAATGGTTTTATTTGGTGTTTGATTGTAGATTTGTTTAAAAAACTTGTTCTTTCAAAAAACATGATATCAGTTAGTTAAAGATAAAGTTAAGAAAA
>NZ_JAFCVD010000020.1:0-5753 GCF_049896865.1 Flavobacterium sp. DSP2-3-1
CTTGTTATTCTCTCTCAAAACTTTACGATAACTCCATAAGTGTTGACGGCATGTAATCGGTTCCGTTCAACACCGGCTTCATTGTTCGTGCTGCGCACGCAACGAAGCCTTATCTGTTAGCGGATGTTGTTCTTTTATCAGTTTGTATTTGTTTTTTTTGTTTTTAATAGTCTCGTGAATAAAAACATTAAAAATATGCTGAGATATTTATTAACAATTTTTAAAATGTATTTTTTCATTTATTTGAGTAAAGACAATACTTTTAGAGATATTATTTTAAACAAAAGTTTACGAATGTTTATAAGTATTGTTGTTGTGTTGCGTAAACTTATGTTTTTTTTAATTCAACTCTTGTGAATGTTATATTAATGTATATCTTTGTAAAAGAAAATCGGCAATATTATTCGATATAAAGTGATATATGATTTGTTAATATAATAAAATTTAAAATTATGGATGTAATTGAAGATTTAATAAAGAAAAGAAACGACTTATTTAAGCAAGTTGAAGCAATTGATACTGTATTAGAAATTTATGGTCATAATGCTTTAAATAGTAAATCTGAAAATAGTAGAACAGATTTAATTAATGTAGATAATGTTTCTAAAATATTCCCAATAAAAGCAAAACCGGCAACACAAGTTTTATGGTTGTTTAGAAATACTTTTACGCATTCTATTAAATTGCGTGAAGTTCAGATTTCGTATGATAATTATACCGGTTCGAGTGATGTAAGAATTGACAATGTTGCTAGAAGGCTTAAAAAAGACAAGAAATTAGTTATAGTTAAGTACAATGATAAAAATATTTTAAGTTATTGGGGTTTACCTGAATGGATTGATGGTAACGATTTTAAGACAGAATTTAAACCTGATGCAGAAACAATGCCTGACGAAATTACAAGTTCTGAAGTTGTTACTGGTGAGTAAAAAAAAAGCACCTGTTAAGGTGCGTTAGTTTCTTAATTCTTCCATCATTAGGGAGTTGAGACGGGAATGAACAAATAAATATTCTGGTTATTAGTAATGTTTTTCATTCGGACAAACTAAATTAACCTTACCGTCAAAAAGGAGAGAAGCCACAAACTTCTCTCTTTTTCATTTTGTAAATATAATACTTTTTTATATTTCTTCTTCTTTTTATAAATTCTTTCTGATTTGTGATGTTTCTCCACAATATCCGCTAACGTTCTCGCGCTACAAGCAGTTTGGGATTAAATTAAGCCCATTATTCGGATTTGCCAAATCGTCCAAATACAAACCAATTTTTCCATTAAGCCAAATCCCCAAATTGCTTGTAGCGTGTGTTAGGTGCAGATCATGTTTCGAAGACTTGTTTCATTATTTTTATCGCATCCTCATAAGCATCTTTGGTATTAGTGTAGTTTTCTTTGAAAAAGTAAAAAAAACCAATTTTTGCGTTTGGCAGACTAACAAAAATATATTCATTCGGTTGTGTGAAAAAGTCAAAATTAGGTTGAGTTATATCAAAAATGACTAATGAATTTATTCTGTCCATTTTTTTCTTCACTGTCATCATTATTTGTGTACTTCTCAAAAAATCATATGCTTTGTATGGGGTAAATTCAATAAAATGGCGCATTAATGAAATAGGAACTATTCCAAATTCCTTATCGTATTCTGATTTATCATGTTTTAAGTAAATCCTACGACAATCATAAACTTGCAATTTATAATCTAATATTTCCAGCCATCGAATGATGTGGCATAAATCTTCAACATAATGTTTTTCTGCTGAAACTAGCTTTTCAATGACTTGAATTGTGTATTTCTCGATGTACGCTAAAATTGAATTATTACAGTTTGCACAAGTCGGAATTACTGCCTTATTGAAAGTTTGAATTTGCCGATTAACGCTTGATATAAAACTTACGTCTGTATCCTTTTCAAATAACCATTTCGGTAGAACATGTTCTTTTGTGTTTTTAGATGTAGAATTACAGAAAACGCAAATTTCAGGTTTCTTAACGATATTAGATGGTAAAAATCTTCTGAATACATCCTCACAAATATCAAGACCTTCTTTTCGTAATTCGACTCTAAGGCGTGTAAATTTTCGTTCTATTTCTGAATACATGGTTCTGATTGATTTGCACCTAACGTTTCGCTGCTTTGAGATGGCTGGAAGTTCGTAAACGCTCAGTTTTCGGCTTAACGATAACTTAATGCGAAACGGTAATTCCACTGAACTCCAGCTAGCTCAAAACAGCTGTTGGCAGACGTTTATTTCTTTTTCGCAATTTCTCTTACTTCAGGATTAACAAATTTAGAGTCAATTTCATCAGTTTTTTTTATGTATTTAACTAAACTGTCTTTCTGCATTAAATAAGCATACGAACTCGCTAATTGTCCAAATGCTCTTCCATTTTTGGGTTCAATTTTTATTGCTTTTTTTAAGTTCTCAATTGTTAGGTTTAAATATTTAATATCTTTTGTTTTGAAAAATATTTGGCCGTAACTCGTTGATATACATTCGTAAACTTTTGCGTTGTTTGGTTCTAATTTGATTGATTTTTGTAAGTATTGGACCGATTTCTCGAATTCGGTTTTTTTGCCTAGTAAGTTTCCAAAACCCCAATATACTTGTGGATTTGTTTTATCTAAAAGCCAAGCCTGATTAAATCGTTTCATAGATGTATCATTATCATCTTTATAGAAATATTCCCAGCCTTTTGACACGTAGTATTCAGATGCTTTTTTTCTGTCTTTGAATTGTTTTTCAGATTCTAAAATAAATTCGTTATCTAATTCAATCTGTTGTTCACATTTTTTTACTTCTCCATACATTGGGAGTAAATTTATTCCTTCGGGACAATCTGTTTGTGATTTGCAACTCAGTTGACTTAAAAGTATTAAAAATAATATTTTCTTCATTCTATTTTAGATTTTGATTTCTCCTTCTGTTTTTTTTAAATGTATGCCAACGTTCCCGCGCTACAAGCAGTTTGGGACTAAATTAAGCCCTATTTTCGGATTTGCCAAATCATCCAAATACAAAACCAATTTTAAATTAAGCGTAATACCCAAATTGCTTGTAGCGTGTGTTAGCACTCGTTACTTATTACCAAAGTTTCCACCAAGGGTTTTTCTCGGTTATATTTCTGTAAACCTCTAAATTTAGAATTTTACCAAGTTTATTAATAGCGTTTTGTTGGTTTACAGTCTTGCGTTTCGAATTGCGCCCATATTGAACTTCTCCTTTAAAATTGCCGTCTGTCAGATTAGCAATTTTAAATAATGCTTCACATGCATGATATCGAATTAAATATTCATTTTTTAAATTACTTACAATTTCAAATAACGGTTTTATAGACTTCGCAGTTCCTTTAATTTGAAACACACGCCAAATTTGATAATTGTCGTTTCCGATCCAAATTTTAAACTTGTTTTCGTTCCTGTCTACAATAATTTCCAAAAGATCGTCTTCTGTCAGCTTATTTAACTCGTTAAATACTCTTTCAGATTCGTCTTCGTAAAATTTATGAAATTCTTCTTGTGTCATGGTGTGTAATGAGTGCTAACGTACCGGCCGCTTGGCGAAGGGAAAAAAGGCCTTGACGGTGTCAAGATTTGGCCTTTTTTTCTTTCGCCAATCGGCCTGTTGGGGGAAGTTACTGTTTTTTCAGTAATGGAGTTGGCGGTACTACTCCAATATTTTTCAATTCAATTATTTTAATGAAACTATTATTTATTGCGCTTAGCAAGCCTGCTAGGCGAAGTCAATAATAGGGTTTTTGGGCTCTATTTTTTTAGGATTTAAAGTTTTCAAAAAAAAAGGTCTTGACTTTGTCATTTTTTTTAGATAACTTAGCCAAGTCTTTACGTTGTCAAACGTTTGAAAGTGAACTTTATACGATTCTAATCGAAAGACTTGAAGCGAAATTCCTTTCCCTTTTAAATCCAAAAAATATCCCGAAAATTCATTGTGCAAATAACGCGTAGGACTCGCCAATTTCGCCCAACGTCTCGCTACTACAGCGGGTTTGGGACTAAATTAAGCCCTATTTTCGGATTTGCCAAATCATCCCAAATACAAAACCAACTTTCCATTAAGCCTATTGCCCAAATCCGTTGTAGTAGCTGTTACCTGTTGTTCTAACTTACCCAATCTAATTTGCGTTTGACTATTATCCATTTTCCATTTTTCTTTTCAAGATATATTTTATACCCTTCTCCGCAAAGTCCCGAACAGACTAAGGTTAATTCAATATATGCCTTAGTATTGTTAGCCGAAAGTATAGGAATCGATAAATTGTAAAATGCATAATTTTCAGCATTTTTATGATTGCTTTTTTGTTTTAAAATACTCGTAGTATTAAGTTTCTGTAAAAGTTTGGTTGACAAACTATAATTTGTCAATTTCTCGTTTTGAAATTCAATATATAAAGAATCATCTCTTTTAAAGAAAAAATTAACTGGAATATCTTCATAACCAATCAAATCTTGAATTAAAATAGAATTTTGTTTGCTTTTAGGAGGAAGGCTATTTTTCTTTCTGTCCCAATTTATAATTTTAATTTTTTTTAGTTCGTTACAAATTGGCGTTGTCGTATTGTTTTTCGAAATAGCTAAACTGTCATCAATAATTACTTTTTCAACAATTGAATTTAAATCTTCAGATGTTGGTAAATTAAAACTATTTCTTGTTTTTTCTTTTTCACAAGAGATAAAAATAAATGCAATAATAAATAGGTATTTTTTCATCGTTAAGATTTTCAAGAATAACAGGTAACGTCCCCGCGCTACAAGCAGTTTGGGACTAAATTAAACCCATTCTTCGGATTTGCCAAATCTTCCAAATACAAAACCATATTTAAATTAAGCCTAATACCCAAATTGCTTGTAGCGTGTGTTAGCGGTTGTACTTATTCTTTCGGGACGTATAGTTTCTTCGTTTTAGTTTTTAAATTTAATTCCACTAAACCTCCACGAATTCCAACAAAAACTTTTTCTTCACTTTTCAAAGCAATAGAATTTGGATATAAACTTCCCCAAAAGTCATCTTTGTATATTGTCTCTATTTTTAGGTCTTTAATTTTATAAAAACTTTCATAAGATGCTACATAAATATTGTTCTCAAAAATTGTGTATGCTTCTGGACAATCCTCAAAATCTATAATTTTTTTAAAACTAAATTTATTTTTTTCGATTTGTAGTTCGTATAAAAAACCTTCATTAATTGACATATGCGAAAGTCCTTCAATGAAATAAATTTTGTTGTTATAATTAAAAATAAACAGAATATTTCCAGTTTTTATTTCAATTTCAATTTCTTTTTTATCATTTGGCTGAAATGACAATTTTCCGCCCCATTCTCCGTGATTGAAACCTTTCAATATTCCACTACTTAGTTTTAATTCAGTATTTCTGTCCGGATTGAAATTTTCAACTTCTAATTTGTCGTTTTCATATTTTACTTTATACTCATTTTTAGAATAGTTAAGTTTTCTAATTTCTTCACTATTTTTTTTAGGTATTTCTACTTCTTTAAAGTTTTTTGGGATTTCTGATTGAGCGCAACTTGTCAAATTAACGCATAGAATTACTAAGATTATGTAAATTATTCTACTGTTCATTTTATGTATATTTTTTCGTTTCGTTCGGGCGTATAACCGCTAACGTCAGTTCGTCTAAAAACCTCTAATCGAACTCATTTTAGTTAACTAGTAAGTAAATATATGTGATTTAAACTACAATTGAAACTCTTTTTGGAAAAAAGCATTCTTCATTCTT
>NZ_JAFCVD010000021.1:0-2300 GCF_049896865.1 Flavobacterium sp. DSP2-3-1
GATTGTAGATTTGTTTAAAAAACTTGTTCTTTCAAAAAACATGATATCAGTTAGTTAAAGATAAAGTTAAGAAAAGGTCAAAAAAAAGTGTTTAAAAAGCTTGAATAACCCAATAAAGGGTGTAGTTTTGCACCCGCAATGACGCGGACGTTCTTTCACAGACTGGCAAGTACAACGAATTAGATTAGAGAATTTATTTTCTAAAAAAAGATTCGGTAAAGCTTGTGAGAAATGAAAACGAATGTTACATTTGCACCCCGCAAAACAAGCAAAGTTCCTTGACAGATTGATAAGAAAAGCAGAAGCGAATGAGGTAAAAATTATTTCAAAAAAACTTCAAATTTTTCTTGTCAGTTAAAAAGAAAGTTGTACTTTTGCACCCGCTTCCAGAGAGACACAATGTGAATCAAACGAAGAGAAAAGCAGATAAGAACACGTTCCTAGACATATTGAATTGACAGCCGTTTTAAGAGAGATCTTAGAACAAAAGAATAAGAGTAATAGAATCGAGAGATTTGAAAAAACCACTAGAATTTAGTCGAATAAACAAAGAGAACAGATTTATCTGAACTCAACAATATACGATGAAGAGTTTGATCCTGGCTCAGGATGAACGCTAGCGGCAGGCTTAACACATGCAAGTCGAGGGGTATGCTTCTTCGGAAGCAGAGACCGGCGCACGGGTGCGTAACGCGTATGCAATCTACCTTTCACAGAGGGATAGCCCAGAGAAATTTGGATTAATACCTCATAGTATAGCAGTTTCGCATGAAACCACTATTAAAGTCACAACGGTGAAAGATGAGCATGCGTCCCATTAGCTAGTTGGTAAGGTAACGGCTTACCAAGGCAACGATGGGTAGGGGTCCTGAGAGGGAGATCCCCCACACTGGTACTGAGACACGGACCAGACTCCTACGGGAGGCAGCAGTGAGGAATATTGGACAATGGGCGCAAGCCTGATCCAGCCATGCCGCGTGCAGGATGACGGTCCTATGGATTGTAAACTGCTTTTATACGAGAAGAAACCCTCCGACGTGTCGGAGCTTGACGGTATCGTAAGAATAAGGATCGGCTAACTCCGTGCCAGCAGCCGCGGTAATACGGAGGATCCAAGCGTTATCCGGAATCATTGGGTTTAAAGGGTCCGTAGGCGGTCAGGTAAGTCAGTGGTGAAAGCCCATCGCTCAACGGTGGAACGGCCATTGATACTGTCTGACTTGAATTATTAGGAAGTAACTAGAATATGTAGTGTAGCGGTGAAATGCTTAGAGATTACATGGAATACCAATTGCGAAGGCAGGTTACTACTAATGGATTGACGCTGATGGACGAAAGCGTGGGTAGCGAACAGGATTAGATACCCTGGTAGTCCACGCCGTAAACGATGGATACTAGCTGTTGGAAGCAATTTCAGTGGCTAAGCGAAAGTGATAAGTATCCCACCTGGGGAGTACGTTCGCAAGAATGAAACTCAAAGGAATTGACGGGGGCCCGCACAAGCGGTGGAGCATGTGGTTTAATTCGATGATACGCGAGGAACCTTACCAAGGCTTAAATGTAGATTGACCGGTTTGGAAACAGATCTTTCGCAAGACAATTTACAAGGTGCTGCATGGTTGTCGTCAGCTCGTGCCGTGAGGTGTCAGGTTAAGTCCTATAACGAGCGCAACCCCTGTTGTTAGTTGCCAGCGAGTCAAGTCGGGAACTCTAACAAGACTGCCAGTGCAAACTGTGAGGAAGGTGGGGATGACGTCAAATCATCACGGCCCTTACGCCTTGGGCTACACACGTGCTACAATGGCCGGTACAGAGAGCAGCCACTGGGCGACCAGGAGCGAATCTATAAAACCGGTCACAGTTCGGATCGGAGTCTGCAACTCGACTCCGTGAAGCTGGAATCGCTAGTAATCGGATATCAGCCATGATCCGGTGAATACGTTCCCGGGCCTTGTACACACCGCCCGTCAAGCCATGGAAGCTGGGGGTGCCTGAAGTCGGTGACCGCAAGGAGCTGCCTAGGGTAAAACTGGTAACTAGGGCTAAGTCGTAACAAGGTAGCCGTACCGGAAGGTGCGGCTGGAACACCTCCTTTCTAGAGCCTTAGTGTTAGTAGCAATACACGCTAGGGAAAGAAGACGAAAGTTCGAGTTGGAAACAAATAATGACATTATATTACTCTTGCTGTTAGTTCAAATAATACCATTTAAGAATAAGAGTGTCTCGTAGCTCAGCTGGTTAGAGTACTACACTGATAATGTAGGGGTCGACAGTTCGAGTCTGTCCGAGACAACTATTTT
>NZ_JAFCVD010000021.1:2398-5324 GCF_049896865.1 Flavobacterium sp. DSP2-3-1
GAAAGAAACGGCATTCTTAATTGAATGTTGGTACAATAAGCAAAATAAGGGCGTATGGGGGATGCCTTGGCTCTCAGAGGCGATGAAGGGCGTGATAAGCTGCGAAAAGCTACGGGGATTGGCACACACGATATGATCCGTAGATACCCGAATGGGGCAACCCACTATGTTGAAGACATAGTACACCGATAGGTGGGCAAACCCGCTGAACTGAAACATCTAAGTAGGCGGAGGAGAAGAAAACAAAAGTGATTCCGTAAGTAGTGGCGAGCGAACGCGGATTAGCCCAAACCAATGTTGTTACGGCAATATTGGGGTTGTAGGACCACGTTATTTGTTGCGGATAGAATTAGAATCTACTGGAAAGTAGGGCCAAAGAAGGTGATAGCCCTGTATAAGTAATAGAAGATAACGATAGTGGTATCCTGAGTAGGGCGGGACACGAGAAATCCTGTCTGAATTTGGCGGGACCATCCGCTAAGGCTAAATACTCCTGAGAGACCGATAGTGAACCAGTACCGTGAGGGAAAGGTGAAAAGAACCGTGAATAACGGAGTGAAATAGATCCTGAAACCATACGCTTACAAGCGGTCGGAGCCCTTTCGTGGGGTGACGGCGTGCCTTTTGCATAATGAGCCTACGAGTTAACGTTGCTGGCAAGGATAAGTGGTTAAGCCACGGATCCGTAGCGAAAGCGAGTCTGAATAGGGCGCTTTAGTCAGTAGTGTTAGACGCGAAACCGTGTGATCTACCCATGGGCAGGATGAAGCTGTGGTAACACATAGTGGAGGTCCGAACCGGTTGACGTTGAAAAGTCTTCGGATGACCTGTGGGTAGGGGTGAAAGGCCAATCAAACTCGGAAATAGCTCGTACTCCCCGAAATGCATTTAGGTGCAGCGTTATGCGTAAAGTTATATAGAGGTAGAGCTACTGATTGGATGCGGGGGCTTCACCGCCTACCAATTCCTGACAAACTCCGAATGCTATATAATGTTTCATAACAGTGAGGGCTTGGGTGCTAAGGTCCAAGTCCGAGAGGGAAAGAACCCAGACCATCAGCTAAGGTCCCCAAATATATACTAAGTTGAAAGAACGAGGTTTGTCTGCCCAGACAGCTAGGATGTTGGCTTGGAAGCAGCCATTCATTTAAAGAGTGCGTAACAGCTCACTAGTCGAGCGGACGAGCATGGATAATAATCGGGCATAAGTATATTACCGAAGCTATGGATTTACAATTAATTGTAAGTGGTAGGGGAGCATTCTCACAGGGTAGAAGGTGTATCGTAAGGTATGCTGGACCGGTGAGAAAAGAAAATGTAGGCATAAGTAACGATAATGCGGGCGAGAAACCCGCACACCGAAAGACTAAGGTTTCCACAGCTATGCTAATCAGCTGTGGGTTAGTCGGGACCTAAGGCGAACCCGAAAGGGACAGTCGATGGACAACGGGTTAATATTCCCGTACTAGTTATTACTGTGATGGGGTGACGGAGTGATGAAAGCGCCGCGAACTGACGGAATAGTTCGTTGAAGTACCTACCTATAAGACCCGCAGGCAAATCCACGGGTTTTGGGGAAATACGATAGTACTCGGAGTCTTCGGACAAAGAGATAGTGCGCCTAAGGGCTTCCAAGAAAAACCTCTAAACTTCAGGTAATAAGTACCCGTACCGCAAACCGACACAGGTAGTCGAGGAGAGAATCCTAAGGTGCTCGAGAGATTCATGGCTAAGGAATTAGGCAAAATAGACCCGTAACTTCGGGAGAAGGGTCGCCAGCAGCAATGCTGGCCGCAGTGAAGAGGTCCAGGCGACTGTTTATCAAAAACACAGGGCTCTGCAAAATCGTAAGATGAAGTATAGGGCCTGACACCTGCCCGGTGCTGGAAGGTTAAGTGGAGATGTTATCTTCGGAGAAGCATTGAAATGAAGCCCCAGTAAACGGCGGCCGTAACTATAACGGTCCTAAGGTAGCGAAATTCCTTGTCGGGTAAGTTCCGACCTGCACGAATGGTGTAACGATCTGGACACTGTCTCAGCCATGAGCTCGGTGAAATTGTAGTAGCGGTGAAGATGCCGCTTACCCGCAGTGGGACGAAAAGACCCTGTGCACCTTTACTATAGCTTAGTATTGACCTTGGACAAATGATGTGTAGGATAGGTTGGAGACTGTGAAGTGGCGTCGCTAGGCGTTGTGGAGTCATTGTTGAAATACAACCCTTTGTTTGTCTGAGGCCTAACCCCGTTATGCGGGGGACATTGCTTGGTGGGTAGTTTGACTGGGGTGGTCGCCTCCAAAAGAGTAACGGAGGCTTCTAAAGGTTCCCTCAGTACGCTTGGTAACCGTGCGTAGAGTGCAATGGCATAAGGGAGCTTGACTGAGAGACATACAGGTCGATCAGGTACGAAAGTAGAGCATAGTGATCCGGTGGTTCCGCATGGAAGGGCCATCGCTCAAAGGATAAAAGGTACGCCGGGGATAACAGGCTGATCTCCCCCAAGAGCTCATATCGACGGGGGGGTTTGGCACCTCGATGTCGGCTCGTCACATCCTGGGGCTGGAGAAGGTCCCAAGGGTTGGGCTGTTCGCCCATTAAAGTGGCACGCGAGCTGGGTTCAGAACGTCGTGAGACAGTTCGGTCTCTATCTACTGTGGGCGCAAGAAATTTGAGTGGATCTGATTCTAGTACGAGAGGACCGAATTGGACAAACCTCTAGTGTATCTGTTGTCACGCCAGTGGCATCGCAGAGTAGCTACGTTTGGAAGGGATAAGCGCTGAAAGCATATAAGCGCGAAACCCACCACAAGATGAGATTTCTTTTAAGGGTCGTGGGAGATGACCACGTTGATAGGCTATAGATGTAAAGGCAGTAATGTCATAGTCGAGTAGTACTAATAACCCGTAAGCTTATGTACGCTTTTCCT
>NZ_JAFCVD010000022.1:0-3137 GCF_049896865.1 Flavobacterium sp. DSP2-3-1
TGATGAATTTCATACTTAAATGTACAAAAAATCAACGAGTTGCGCAAGTTATTTGAGCGATTTTTAATACAAATAAATTTATGGGGAAGAAGAGAGGTTATTAGACAGTTTGACGTCCCCCCGCTTTGAGATGGTGGGGAAAAAGTACGCCAAAATTTTCGGTTGATGACTGATTTTACAGGCACAAAACCAAGTTTTAGTTTATGACCGGAACCCCACTATATCAAAACGGCTGTTACAGGAAGCCTTTTTGTGTGGTTTTATTTATTCAATGTTGCAAATATTTCTCTATTAGCAATGAAAAAAGCGGTTTTAAACATAGTTCAAAACCGCTCTCATTTTATTTTTTAAAATTTAATTAGGCTCATTATAACGATATATATTACAAAAACTGCAATTAACCCAAAAAAATACAACCATTCTTTAAAAATACTATCCCCACCTGTTCTTTTGATTTGATAGATTATTGTCATAACTATCAAATTGAATACATTCAAAATTCCAAAATACGCAGGGTAAAGAAAAGCTAAAGGGTCAGGGTAGATTACCCCCCAAATTATAAAAAAGGAAAAAGAAACAAGTATTAAAGTATAATTAAAATATCTTAAAAATACAAACTTCTCTTTTTTAATATCTGATAAAATAAAAAATATGTATAATGATAAAATAAAAATTGAAAATAGTAAAAATTGAAATGCTCCAAAATATCCTTTTGTGTCAAAATGCATTAAATTAAAATAATAATCGACCAATGCTAAAAGAATAGACAAGCTTCCTGAAATTAGAAAAGTTTTTTTTAATAAAACTATATATTTTTCCATATTTGTGGTAATATTAATTACATCCTAAATCACTGATAGATACCTCACCTCTCAATACTTGGCGGACTTTCGCCCAATCTGGCCTCCAAATTGTATTTTGAGAAGTTGTTGGTGTAACAGAACTTCCTCCATTATTTTGAACAAAGGTAGCTACTTTTGTTTTTAAGCTATTCCAAAGCTTATCTGGATTTGCAAATGGGTCTACAAGTATTGTTAAATTTTCCGCTGCTAAGGACTCAAACCCATTAGTCATTCTATCAGCTCCACGAGTATAGAAAGTATAGGTGCCATTTGAGTTTTGGATTAATCCAAACTCTCTGTTGCCACTCACTGGATGAATCCCATCAGCATTACTGTTTGTTGGTTTCCATGGAACTTCAATTGTTGTAAAGATCCAATGATTAGAATCGCTTTGGGAACATATAACAGAGCCATCACCAGCTGGTTGAGAAATATTAATATGAATAATCGCTCCAAGAGGATTTGAGGAGTTCCATATTTGAGATTCATTATAGCCAGTACTTAAGGTAGTTGGGCTAAAACGAGAGATGTTTGTATCTACAAAATTATTGATATTAAGTCGGACATAATTTAAAAATTCTGTAGGAGTAAATTTTAGTCCCGTCACTGGATTTTTAGGGAGAGTATTTATTGTTACTGGAAAATAATCTAAATTTATAGCAGCACCGCTAGCGTGTTCCAAATACTGAATATTATAATCGGTAAGCAATAATTGATTATCGAGTATTTGTATTTTATCTTTTACAGATTGTGGAGGGGTGAATTTAACAAGTGCTTGCCATTTAGGGATTTCCAGACAGGGAACTTTTAACAAAAAAGTAGGGTTGGAGGCTAATTCTTTTTTTATCTTAAGCCATTTTCCTGCGATTTCTTTTTTTAGAGGGTCTGTACTGTTTTTGAAATAATCACTGAGGTCTTTTACATCATTCCAAGATGTATCAGGATAATCAAACTTATAAATTCTGGCCCATTTTGCAAATTCATAACTTTCAGGTGACCAATTGTTATCACGTTCATATTGTACCGATTCGTTAAAAAATGTTATGTTTTCTGACTTTGCAAAAAATCCTTGGGGTGCATCTCCTAAATTAGTCCAAGTTTGTTCTCTTTTAGTGCGATAAATATACTCAGGATCATCAAAAACAGGATTGTCATAAGTGTTAGGAGAATATACATAAGGGTCTGAAGCTCCACCTCCACTACCAGAAGTATTGCCTGGGTCAGAAGAGCCACCGCCTGTGCTACTTCCTCCGCTAGAACAATTTGCATGCGATATTACAGTATGAACACACCATATACAATTATCGCAAACACCTGTTGCTTTGCATTCTCCCGTATTAGTACAATGGAGTACAGGCACCTCTATTGTACAATCCCATACTGATGCTGTTTTATAAGTCTTACCAGTTGTAGACTTACTATCATATATCCTTTCTATTTTTTCAAACAGCTTATGCTCTCTATCTCTTTCAGGTAATTTATATAAGTAAAAAATAGATGTCTCATAGGTGTCATTCACTTTACGATACACTAAATTATAAATTTCGTTTGGTTTTGCGACCGTAAACAAAGGGTATATACGAAAGGTATAGGTTGTTTTATTGTTTTCACTGATGAATTTTTTAATAGCAAGAGTATCAATTACAAAATCTGATAATTGAACTTTAGTTTTTGAAGAAATTGATTTTATTGTTGAGACACTTAATATTGGTTCAACTTTATCAATATTTGTCTCGTTTTTGAATTGGGCTAGCGAAATTTTGTTTTTATCCACACCATTGTGCTGATCTTTAATGTCGTAAAGTTCATCATTACAACTTATAAAAGTTGAAAAGAATGTTAGTAATAGTAATCGAGTAATAAATTTAATTTTTTTGGTCATATTAAATAGTTTTTGCCATTTCATTTTGCACTTGCTGGGCTGAAAAGGATTTGTTAGTTCCCGTTTTCAAGAAACTTTTATTTTTTTACGCTGGTTTATGCATTTTTTTTGTGCGTAATATTGGTTTAAGGTTTCCTGTAACGTCAGTTCGTCTAAAAACCTTCAAACGAACTCATTTTAGTTAATCAGTGAATAAATATATGTGATTTAAACTACAATTAAAATTCTTTCTGGGAAAAGTCGGTTTAGGATTATCAAAATAAAACAGTCCGTAAAAAGCTTTAAAAATTGCTTTTAGAGTCCCAAAATATAAAGCCAATACTTTTAAATATTGTTTTAATAGACTGTGGTCAATCAGGTTAAAAATTCGGCGCAGATTGTAGGCACAGAAAATTAATCCTACATCGGCTGAG
>NZ_JAFCVD010000023.1:0-2265 GCF_049896865.1 Flavobacterium sp. DSP2-3-1
AAGAATGAAGAATGCTTTTTTCCAAAAAGAGTTTCAATTGTAGTTTAAATCACATATATTTACTTACTAGTTAACTAAAATGAGTTCGATTAGAGGTTTTTAGACGAACTGACGTTAGCCGTCAGTTTGGAGGAACGAGATACTTAAAAAACAGAAATTATGAAAAAAATATTTATTGTAACATTTTGTTCTCTAATATTACTTTCTTGTTGTAAAGATGAAGAAAGTGACGCCAAAATTAACATTAACATCCCTGTTGGCTCCATAGTTGGGAAAATAGATGGTGTTGAAACTTTTTTTAATATTGAAGCATATGCTACATTAGATACAATTCCTTGGACGTTTGGACGAGATGCTGTTAAATTATCAATTAAAGGAAAAAAAACTTCAGATAACAATTCCGAAAATATATTAATTTGGTTTTTTGTTACTCCAGTTAGAGAAATAGATGAAGGAACATATCCTGATTTAAACAAGCAAATTTATCATTTTTTAGAATTTAATAATCAATGGAATGGTAATTTATATAATTATGGTTCAAACAGATATGTAGACGAATTTTATTCTTCAAAATCAACAATTGTGAGAATCGATTCTTTAGTTCAAGGTGTTTTTAGTGGTAATGTAGGTATTGGTGCAGGAGCACCAAACAGTATTGAACAACCGCCATTATATCACAAAATTACTAATGGACAATTTAATGTTAAAATAAAAATTAAAAAACCGAACGGCTAACAGCTACTACAACGGATTTGGGTAATTGGCTTGATGGAAAGTTGGTTTTGTATTTGGATGTTTAGTGATAACCGAAAAATAAATCTTAATTTAGTCCCAAACCCGCTGTAGTACCAAAACGTTAGCGGATATCTCAAAAAAAATGTGGATGAAAAAGAAATTCATTTATCTGAATGCAATATTAATATTAGTAATATTACTTGTTTTTATTTTTGGTGATTACTTCTCACCAATTGAAATGAAATTTCAGTATTGGTGGAGTACGAAATATCTCGAATGGAAAATGTTGTCAATAATATTTTTAAGTTTCGCATTTTTTTCTACTGTAATAAGCTTAATTGACATCAAAAATTTGAAATATATAAGTAAGTTTAGTAGAGTTTTCTTTTCTCTAAATTGTTTACTACTATTATTCTTAATCTACAATTTCACAGAATTATATTTAACAACAAAGAGTGAATTAACTAAACGAGAAAACGAATTAATAAAAGAGGCAAAACGTGATGTAAAAGACGATAATGTCACTTATAAATTTGCTGGCGGACTTCAACTTCCGATGCATACACAAAAAAATGAAAATAGAATTGATAATATTAGAAAGAAATATGGTGTAAAATATAAAAACACAGGTTGCATCGTAGATTTGATTGAAATACAAGCACAAGAAAAATATTCAGAAACTGTAAAACCATATTTAGAAAAGAGAAACGGAAAAAATTGGGAATATAAAATGCAAAAAGAAATTGAACTTATAAAAAGAGACATCCGCTAACCGCTAGTAAGCAATAGTCGGGAATTAGGCTTAACCAAAATTTGTTTTGTATTTGGAAAAATTGTAATTATCCGAAAATTTGTTTTTACTTAGCCCGACCATCGCCTACTAGCAAGACGTTGGGCGTAATTGGCACGTAGACTACGATGCCTTTTACACAATGAATTTTCGGGATATTTTTTTTGGAGATTTTCAGAAGATGAAAGCATTTAAGCTTTAAGTCTTTCGATTGAGAATCGTAAAAAGTTCACTTTCAATACGTTTGACAACGTAAAAGACTTATCGAAGTTATCGAAAATAAATGACAAAGTCAATACTTTATTTTTGCTGACTTAAAAATCCTAAAAAAAATAGCGCCCCAAAATCCCAATTATTGACTTCGCCTAGCAGGTTTGCTAAGCACAATAAATAATTAGTTTCATTGATTAAGATTGTGTTGAAAAAAAATGATAGGAGTAGTCTATCCAACTCCGTTACTGATAAAGATTCTGATTGTAAATAGTTCAGTAACTACTCCCAACAGCGGTTATGAGAAATGCCTTCCGCTTTTTTGGTTAAAATAGTACAAATTGAAAAATTTGGCTATTTTAGCTCTTATAAGTGAAGCGGTGTAGAGAAGGCACTTCTCATAGCCGCGTAACGTCAAACTGTCTAATAACCTCCTTTCTCCCTGTTAAATAAATTGTATTAAAAATCGTTCAAATAATTTGCATAACTCGTTGGTTTTTATTATATTTAAGGATGAAATTCATCAACGG
>NZ_JAFCVD010000024.1:0-2228 GCF_049896865.1 Flavobacterium sp. DSP2-3-1
TATTTTGGGACTCTAAGAGCAATTTTTAAAGCTTTTTACGGACTGTTTTATTTTGATAATCCTAAACCGACTTTTCCCAGAAAGAATTTTAATTGTAGTTTAAATCACATATATTTACTCACTGATTAACAAAATACTGTTCGTTTAGAGGTTTTTAGACGAACTGACGTTAGCGGCTATGTTAAAAAATAGTACAATATGAAAACTAATTTAGACAAATACGATATAAAAAATATTGAGGATTGTATTCCTTGGTTAGAGAAAATGTACAAGTTTAAATTTGAAAAAGGTGAAACTGAGAGCGTGAAAAATTTTGATCAATTGTGTGACTTAATTATAACCAAAATAGATTTTCAGAATGTAGAAAGTTGTTCTTCTCAGCAAGCATTTTACAAATTGCGTAATTCACTTGTACAAGAACAAATTTCAGAAAAAGATAATATAAAACTTGAAACCAAACTTAATGACCTATTCCCAAGAAACAAGAGAATCAAGCTTGTAAAAAAAGTTGAAAATAATATTGGTTTTAAACTTAATATATTGCAAGCGCCAAAACTCATTTTAAATTCCATAATAGCAGTTTTAATAATTTCCTTTATTTTGCTTTTCATCAAATGGCAATTTGGAATTAGCGGAATACTAATTTCAAGTTTGGGTATTTATTTATGCAATTTGTTCGGAAAAGAAATTGAAATTGAAACTGTCAAAGAACTAGTTGAATAAATTACAATTGAAAATTATTTAGAAATTCGAAGTCAGAAAAACACTGTAAATAAATCTGAGCTAAAAAATGTGTTATTAGAATGGTTTTCAAGTAATGCATTTATTGAGAAAGAGAAATTAAATCTTGCAACATTCGATTAAATAAGAAACACAGCCGCTAACACGTGTCAAACGCAATCGCTGGTTTTCGGTTTGTTGTTCGTTTCTTTTTCCTAACTTCGTTTTCCCTTAGTGGAGAAAACTCGGTTCCCAAGCCGCGACTACGTCTGGCACGGGAACGTTGGACAACAGCAACAAAAAGCCGAAAAATAAACAATATTTGTTTCTTAAAAAGGAAACTTCTATCTTTACAGAAAATTAAGATTACTGAAAAATGGATTATAAATTTAAAGTTGAATTTCTTGAACCAGTTATAGAGTTTTTAGAAAATCTAGACCCGAAATCTAGAGAAAAAATACTTTATAATATTTGGAAATCGAGAAGCGTAAACGATAATGAACTATTCAAAAAACTCGATGGCGAGATTTGGGAATTTAGAACTTTATACAACAAACAATACTTGAGACTTTTTGCTTTTTGGGATAAATCAGACAAAAAGGATACAGTAGTAATTTCTACTCACGGCATTATAAAGAAAACAGACAAAACCCCGAAAGTAGAAATTGAAAGAGCAGAATCATTAAGAGTGAAATATTTTAACGAAAAGAAATAAGATTATGAAAACATATAGTTTAGAAGAAGTAACAGATAGATTCGTTGGAGAAAAAGGAACAATAAATAGAGAAAATTTTGAAAATGAATTGAAAATTGATTTGATTGGTCAAACAATTAAACAAATTCGTAAAGAACGAAATTTGACACAAGAACAATTAGGAGAGTTAGTTGGCGTGAAAAAAGCTCAAATTTCAAAAATTGAGAATAGCTTAACTGACGCAAGATTCGATACGGTTATTAAAGTTTTTCGAGCTTTAAATGCTAAAATTAATTTTAATGTAGAATTATTAAATCAGGATGTAGCAATACACTAAAATTGCCGATTGCCCAACAGCTACTACAACGGATTTGGGCAATTGGCTTAATGGAAAGTTGGTTTGTATTTGGATGATTTGGGAAATCCGAAGAATGGGCTTAATTTAGTCCCAAACCCGCTGTAGCAGCGGAACGTCAAACTGTCTAATAACCTCCTTTCTCCCTGTTAAACAAATTGTATTAAAAATCGTTCAAATAATTTGCATAACTCGTTGGTTTTTATTATATGTAAGGATGAAATTCATCAACGGAATTAACAGAAACCAACTCCCGCTTTTTGCCTCATCGATTGATGATGCCATTGCGCAAGACAACCAAATCAGGCTCATTGACCTTTTTGTAGACAGTCTTAAACTTGCTGATTTTGGATTTACTTTCGATTTTGTCGAAAACGGAAGACCTGCTTATCATCCTTCGGATTTACTCAAACTCTTTATTTACGGCTATCTCAATCGCATGCGTTCCTCCAGAACTTT
>NZ_JAFCVD010000025.1:0-2217 GCF_049896865.1 Flavobacterium sp. DSP2-3-1
CGTTGATGAATTTCATACTTAAATGTACAAAAAATCAACGAGTTGCGCAAGTTATTTGAGCGATTTTTAATACAAATAAATTTATGGGGAAGAAGAGAGGTTATTAGACAGTTTGACGTGTGTTGGCAGACGTATATTATTTTTCTGTTTTCAAATAATTTTCGCTTTGTGTGAAATATTTTTCCATTGTTTTGTTAAGGTATTTTTTGTAATCTGTTGATTCTTTTCTATGTTTTGACAACCAAGCCATTGAATATGCAATTATCTGTTCTGGTAAATAACCTTGTTTACTCATTTGCCATCCAAAGTTAGTTGAGTTTTGGAAAGTTGAATGTTGAAATCTAGAATTCCCAATAAATATTCCAAATCCGTATGCAATTGCAGTCAAATCGGTTAAATACTCGTCATTTTCTTCAATCCTATTTTCTCCTAATAAAATTAAATGAGACAATTCGTGAGAAATTGTTGCGATTAAAGAAATCGTGTTTTTTAATTGTCCTCTTTCAATATATATTGTTTTTTCATCATTTTTCTCTTCATATAATCCTGCGGCACTTTTCCACGAGCCATTCATATCTGCTGGTGTTGATAAAATTGTTCCATCTGCCATTTCTACTGGTTGATCAGAAAAAAATTCAAGATTAATTTCAGTGTCATTTATTATCATAATTTCCATTGTTCTTTTTAAGATAAATTCAGCATCTTCTTCGTTACCTTTAAAAGTAATATTATAAAAATCTTTTGTCGGTGTTATGGTCTGCAAATTGTCAAAATGTTCTGCACTAAAATTTTCACGAAGAAAAAGTAAACCTTCTTCAATCCATTCTTTGTCATCAATTGTAACTGGTAGTTTTTGTTTTTTATTCCAAAACATTGTCTCCGGATTTTTGGTTATATTTCTGCCAACGTTCCGCTACTACAGCGGGTTTGGGAATAAATTAAGCTCTATTTTCGGATTTGCCAAATCATCCAAATACAAAACCAACTTTCCATTAAGCCAATTGCCCAAATCCGTTGTAATAGCTGTTACCAGCTGGCTTTCTTCTTTTTCTCGCCATATTTACTCCTTTTCAATTGATGTTTCCCAACCATCATAATCTCCATTTGTTTCATTTGCAAGTTTCCACAAATAAATTACATATTCATCCACACTATTTTGGTCAACTTTATCAACTCGTTTTATGTGTAACTTATATGGTGTTTCATCTAACTTCTTATCATAATCTTTGTCAACTATACTAAATCCATCATCAGATATTTTTTGAAGGAAAGCTTCTCTGTCCTTTTCTGTTTTAAAATAAATCCAATGATCAACTTCTCTTGCTTTAATTAATTTGTCGCCTCCTTTTTCAAGTTGATCAATTACACGTCTATTTTGAATGCTTTGAAATTGTTGTGGTGTCGGATATAAAAAATCAAAATAACCACCCCATTCTTTGTCTTCTTTTGTCCCGAAGTCAAATTTATATTTAGGATAAGCAAGCATAACTTCTGAGATTGTTTTGTCGTAGAGTGTAGTGTCGCCAAAATAAAAGTACAAATCTCTGTCCCCTGCCGATGTAAGTCGACCAACATAGATTGAGTTATGTTTTATTGTTATCTTGTCAACCAAGGCATCTTCAAGTTTACCAAGTAATTCACTTTCTTCTTGTGATGAAAGTCCGTCTTCTCTTGGATTGTTCATTTTGATGGAAACCCAAACAATATTCGGTTTGTCTGCGATTGGGGCAACTCTATGAAGTCCAAGATCAATAAATAATGAACCTAATTTATCGTTTACATTGCTTAAATAAAATTCCCATTCTTCTTGATGTCCAACTTTTGATTGAGTTGTTATTGGATTTTTAGAATTTGTCTTACCGAATAATTTGTCAAAGAATCCCATTGTAAATGCAGTTGTTGTTAAAGATAAAATTACTATTCCTATTATTACTTTTTTCATTGTCGGTTTCTGTGTATTTCGCTATGCTTGCTGGTAACGTCAGTTCGTCTAAAAACCTTTAAACGAACTCATTTTAGTTAATCAGTAAGTAAATATATGTGATTTAAACTACAATTGAAACTCTTTTTGGAAAAAAGCATTCTTCATTCTTAAAACAAAACAGTCCGTAAAAAGCTTTAAAAATTGCTCTTAGAGTCCCAAAATATAAAGCCAATACTTTTAAATATTGTTTTAATAGACTGTGGTCAATCAGGTTAAAAATTCGGCGCAGATTG
>NZ_JAFCVD010000026.1:0-2152 GCF_049896865.1 Flavobacterium sp. DSP2-3-1
GTGCCTACAATCTGCGCCGAATTTTTAACCTGATTGACCACAGTCTATTAAAACAATATTTAAAAGTATTGGCTTTATATTTTGGGACTCTAAGAGCAATTTTTAAAGCTTTTTACGGATTGTTTTGTTTTAAGAATGAAGAATGCTTTTTTCCAAAAAGAGTTTCAATTGTAGTTTAAATCATATATATTTACTTACTGATTAACTAAAATGAGTTCGTTTAAAGGTTTTTAGACGAACTGACGTTGTAGGAAACCAGTTGACGAAAGAAACTCAGAAAAAATAAATTAAAAAATGGACATAAATCTTAGAGAAAAACTAAATGGAATATTTGGATATTTTTTAGTCGGAATATTTTTTTTAGGATTTATAATCCTAAATGTAGGACTTGATGGGAATCTATTATTTGTTGGAATTGGAACAGTAATTTTATTACCATTTATAGTTTGGTTTTTAATTCTAAACTTAAAAGAAAAAAAACTTGGCACGGAAAAGAAAGCAGAAATACAAAAACTAAAAAAATACGGCGAAAAAATAATCGTTAATCTTGAAAACATTAAAATAAATTCAAATCCTTGGAGGCAAGAAATCAGAAAAACATCAAGATATGAAGATAAAATTACTCAAGTTGATATTAACTATAATTTAATTGAAATGAAAATCCCATATAGAAGTGAATTCATCAATTATAGTCTTCACATAGATATGGAAACAACAAAATTGAAAATGCATTTTGCTATTAAAAGAGAAACCATCCTGTATGTGAATATAAAAGATAAAAACAAAAATTATTTAGATTTAGAATTTCTCAAATAAATAATTCTGGCTTCCTACAACAGCCATTTTGAGCTAGCTGGAGTTTAGTGGAATTATCGTTTCGCATCAAGTTTTCATTAAGCCGAAAATTGAAAGGTTACGAATTTCCAGCCATCTCAAAGTGGCGAGACGTTGTAAGCTATACTAAAAAAACGAAACGTACAGAATCATATGCTAGAAGGAGAATATATAATTAACGGAACTAGATTTACGAAACCGTCACGATATTACGAAGGTGCGCTCATACGAGAGAATGTCGCATTCATTACTTCTGCTAATTTAAAACAAAATTTAGAAGCATTAATAAAAGAAAAAGATATAAATACGATCAGATTAACCGATGATTATAAATTAGAAAATTTAGATTTTTTAACATCTCACAATCTTGATTTCATTGAATCTATTGATATTTTAAGTGATTCTGTAAAAGACTTTGAAGGACTCTATTCTTTAAGAAATTTGATACGTGTTAATTCACAAAACAGTAAAATTGATTATACAAAATTCAAAAAACTAAAAAGTATTGGATTAGAAATCGTCGATAAATATTCACTAGAAAAAATATCATTACTTACAAAATTGGAAAGATTGGGTTTATACAATAAATATGCTGAAATCGACCTTTCAATTTTATCTAAAAATATAAATCTGAAACAACTTCAAATTAGAAGCAGTAAACTTAAATCTCTTAAAGGATTAGAAAACTTTAAAGACTTGGAATTATTGGGTTTGTTTCACAATCGAAGCTTGACAAGTCTCGAAGGCATAAGTAAAAACCATACCAAATTAAGAAAAATTGAGATTTATTCAGCTCCAAAACTTTTAGAAGTAAATAATTATTTAGGGAATTTACAAAACCTAACTTTCTTACAACTTGACAGTAAAAGAGTTGACTCATTTGGGTTTTTAAATTCACTGAATAAACTTGAATTATTGAGTATTCACAATTTAGTTTGTGATGTTGAAGATGGAAATAAAGTTCCACTAATTGATGCATTAAAGAGGACAAATGGTAAAATATGGTAAAAGTACAGCTTACAACACACGCTACAAGCAATTTGGGCAATTGGCTTAATGGGAAGTTGGTTTTGTATTTGTGATGATTTGGCAAATCCGAAAATAGAGCTTAATTTAGTCCCAAACCCGCTGTAGTAGCGGGACGTCAAACTGTCTAATAACCTCCTTTCTCCCTGTTAAATAAATTGTATTAAAAATCATTCAAATAATTTGCATAACTCGTTGGTTTTTATTATATTTAAGGATGAAATTCATCAACGGAATTAACAGAAACCAACTCCCGCTTTTTGCTTCATCGATTGATGATGCCATTGCGCAA
>NZ_JAFCVD010000027.1:0-2070 GCF_049896865.1 Flavobacterium sp. DSP2-3-1
GCAAAAAGCGGGAGTTGGTTTCTGTTAATTCCGTTGATGAATTTCATCCTTAAATATAATAAAAACCAACGAGTTATGCAAATTATTTGAACGATTTTTAATACAATTTATTTAACAGGAAGAAAGGAGGTTATTAGACAGTTTGACGTCCCCGCGCTACAAGCAGTTTGGGACTAAATTAAGCCCATTATTCGGATTTGCCAAATCTCCCAAATACAAAACCATTTTCCATTAAGCCAATTGCCCAAATCCGTTGTAGTAGCTGTTATGGGCTGGTTGTTTTTAGTTGAAATTGCAATTAAAGCGCAAATTTTTCATGCGTATTTTAGCCAATTTAATTTTAGTAAAGTTTGCCGTACTTCAAAATCGTTTATATAATTCTTTTACGATAGAAAAAATTCCAATCAAGAAAATCATCACGGCACCACGCAACCTAATTTTTGATAATAATTCTCGATATTCTCCTTCAATTTCATATTTTTTTGTTTCGTACATATCCCATTTAATAGTAAAAAAACAGACTATCACAAAAACAATTAAAGTGACAATTAATGTTTCTGTATTTTCATCTTGAATATATTTCATTCTTGAATAAATTAAAGTTTCGACTGGCAATTACTGATAACTTTTCCCGCTTCTGTTGAGTAAATCTAATTTTCCGCTTCTGTTTTTTCAGATTCCAATTTTTCAAGTTTCTGTTTGCACGTCCAATTTTCACGCTTCTGCTTTATGAATTTTCTGCGAGCTAGAAACTTCATTTTCAAATCGGAATTACTTGCGTAATTTCGGCACAACTTGCCCATAACGTTATGCCACTTTGAGATGGCTGGAAGTTCGTAAACGCTCTATTTTCGGCTTAACGAAAACTTGATGCGAAACGATAATTCCACTAAATTCCAGCTAGCTCAAAATGGCTGTTAGCGATAGTTATTGTTCATCTTTCTGAATTTCTCCTTTAATGTAAATTTGCGTTCTTGTTAGTTTTCCGTTTTCATCATAATATGAAAATACTCCTTCGCGATTGCCATCTTTGTAATTACCTTGACCTTTAACATTTCCATTCTCGTAGTAATTAATTACTTTTCCACTGATTTGTCCCGCAATAAATTTTATGGTTGCTTTTTTGTTACCATTCTGATACCATTGAATAATTTGTCCATTTCTGACTCCATTATTGTAAAACTCTATTTGTTCTTCTTTACCGTTTTCGTACCAGCTTTCACGTTTACCATGAAGTTTGTCATTTATCCAATTTGCTTTATCTTTTGGATTTCCATTTTCGTAGTATGTTTCGCAATTTCCATTTTGTAATCCATCGTTCCAATTTGAAATCTCTTTAATTTGGCCATTTTCAAACCACATTTTTACTTCCCCATTCGTTTTACCATTAACATGATAATTAATAGCTGAGATTTGTCCGCTTTTATAATACCAACGGTTCGACCCAGTTCCGTTTATAAGTTTTTTAGTCCAGTCAATTTTACCGTTATCATAATATTTAGTCCATTCGTTACCAATCTGATGATTTTCTACGTTTCCTTTTTCTAAAATTTTTCCGTTTTGAAGATATGAAATGTAAGGTCCGTTATTAATATAGTAATGAATTAATGTATCAGGCTTAATGATTTCGTATTCTAAAAGATTATTTTTTAAATCATAATCATAT
This sequence comes from Flavobacterium sp. DSP2-3-1, assembly GCF_049896865.1. Classification (NCBI taxonomy): domain Bacteria; kingdom Pseudomonadati; phylum Bacteroidota; class Flavobacteriia; order Flavobacteriales; family Flavobacteriaceae; genus Flavobacterium; species Flavobacterium sp. DSP2-3-1. The sequence continues at coordinate 1,667 of NZ_JAFCVD010000027.1, forward strand.
ATCGTGTCAATACGCTTACCATTTTTTAGTTTTCCTTTTTGGTAGATATTCCCATTTTTGTAAAAAGATGTAAAACTTCCATCGTTTACAGTTGTTTCAACTCCTACTTTAACCCATGAAGCATTTCCAGTATTTTTATCAATCCAATATATCCAATTCTCATTTCTTTTATCAGTATCGTTAATGTCAACATTTTGACATCCGTAAACTAAAATAGAAATTAGTATTAAAAGTTTGTTTGTCATTTTTGATGAAATAGTTGATGTTTATTTTTGGTATAATTATCGCTAACGTCAGTTCGTCTAAAAACCTCTAATCGAACTCATTTTAGTTAACTAGTAAGTAAATATATGTGATTTAAACTACAATTGAAACTCTTTTTGGAAAAAAGCATTCTTCATTCT
>NZ_JAFCVD010000028.1:0-1809 GCF_049896865.1 Flavobacterium sp. DSP2-3-1
TCCTGATGTGTGAGCGTCATTTGTTTTTTAACGCCCGCTACTCGGTAATCCTTGTAATCAAAAGTTACGTTTTCATTGTCAATGCTTTTAATTCGATTGTTACTAATGGCGATTTTATGAGTGTAACGTCCTAAATATTCCACCACTGATTTAGGACTTCCAAAAGGTTTCTTAGCAAATACAATCCATGGTTTCTGCCATAATTCCTGCCGGATTTGTTCGTATAGGATAGGTGATTTTACTTTCAGTTTGGCGCAATATTTAGCCCTAAAAACTTTCGATAATGCCTTGACTGGAAACAAAAATTTGCCATCGGTTCTACTATTTTGCCACTGTCCGTCTTTGTCCACGCCACCGCCCGGAACAATGCAATGCAGGTGCGGATGCAAACTCAATTGCTGTCCCCAGGTGTGCAAAACCGCTATCATTCCCATTTGCATTTCTTTGGCTTTGCCAAAGGTTTTTAACGTTTCCCAAGTAGCTTCAAATAAGGTGTCATACACTATTTTAGGCTGGTAAATGGCCAAGAAATTGATACTGTTTGGCAAAGTAAATACCAGGTGAAAATAAGGCACAGGCAAGAGTTCTGTGCTTCTAGCTTGTATCCAATCTTCTCGTTTGTTACCCTGACACTTCGGGCAATGCCTATTGCGGCAAGAGTTGTAGCTTAAAGTGAGATTACCACAACTATCGCAAGCATCGATATGACCACCCAACTCGGCTGTTCTGCATTTTTTAATGGCGTAAAGCGTGCGGAGCTGCCAAGTATTTAATCCATAGTTTTCGATTGCAGCACCTGCTTTTCGCAGGACATCGGCTACTTCAAAGAGCGGCTGCATTTTGCAAAAAGGGTATCGAGTGGACTAAAGATACGCTGACTCTCGAGTTGGGCAATATGCAGGTATTCCATTGTGGTCTCAACATTCTGGTGTCCCAAAAGATCTTTCAGTGTCATAATATCCATACCGTCTTCGAGCAAATGCGTGGCGTAACTGTGCCGAAGCGTATGGGTATGAACTTCTTTGATTATACCCGCTGCCTTGGCCACTTGCTTCACTGCCCATTGCACCCCGCGTTGACTATAGCGATTGTCAAAATCGCCACCGGCTCCATTAGGCAAAGGTTGGCCATTAAAAACATAATCCCTGGGTTTTTCGGCTTCGATGTATTTTTTTAAACCCCGAATTAAATGTTCTGAAAGCGGTACGTAGCGGTCTTTTTTGCCTTTCCCCTGAACTACTTTGAGTTGTTTTCGGTCAAAATCCAAATCCTGTAAACGCACACTTCTAGCTTCCATGCAGCGAAGTCCACAACCATAAAGCAAGCCAATGAGGATTTTATGTTTAAGCAGCTTGGCACACTGGAGCATCGCCCAAACTTCTTCCTTGCTCAAAACAACAGGGAGTTTTTTCTCGTGTTTTATCGAAGGTAATCGTAAAAACTCATACGGCAAACCTTCGGATTTAAGCAAAAATCGAAGGCCGTAAACACAGTGTTTAAAATAGGTTTGAGAAGGTGTTTTAGACTTTTTTTGTTGGTAAAATAAGTAGTCCTGTACTTGTTCAGCATCTAATTCAGTTGGGATTTTACCAAAATAAAGCGAAATAGCCGCCACATGGCGCGAATAATTATTGAACGTGCTCTGACTTCGACCCAAAATCGAAACTGTACGCTCAAAACGATTTAATAGTTCCTCAAATCCAGGAACTTCGCGCTTGGCTTGGTTCAGGATTTTGTTTTCTCTTAACGCATCAGGATGCTTTTTTTTGTAGTCATGGTATACGAATTTTAATTATATTCGTAAGGTAC
>NZ_JAFCVD010000029.1:0-1584 GCF_049896865.1 Flavobacterium sp. DSP2-3-1
ACGCTACAAGCAATTTGGGTATTACGCTTAATTTAAAATTGGTTTTGTATTTGGATGATTTGGCAAATCCGAAAATAGGGCTTAATTTAGTCCCAAACTGCTTGTAGCGCGGGAACGTTAGCTGTGATTTAACCGCAGAGAAATAGAATTTAATAACATAAAATTGTAAATGAAGAAGGAATCGTTAGGAAAAATATTACTATTAAGTTGGAAAAGTACATTTACAGGTAATTTATGGAAATGGTTGATTGGAAGCGCCAGTACACTATTTGGACTCTTATTATTGGGGAAAAATTTTTTTAACACCACAGTAGAGAATTCAATTTACATTGGAATCTCAATACTTTTGATAATTTTTTTAATTAGATATTTATTGTTTTTTTCAATTAATGTTATTCAATTAATTCATTATACGTATAAAGAATCTGTTTACGGGGATGCTATAATATTACTTAGAGATTCATTTTCAAAAATTCATTCATTAAGAAAATTTGACCAAATTGAAGATAAGGATTTTATTGAGACTATGGTTATTTTTTGCAACAACTTAAAAGTTATATTTGACAAAAAGACAAAAAACAAATGTTCTGTTTCAATTAAAGTTCCTGTAAAAGGTCATGTAAATGAATCAACAAAAGTAATTAATCTTTGTAGAGATTCAGTTGCTACAAAAATTAGAGATACTAACGATTATCAAAAGTTAAACCATACAATTATTGGAAATACAGCATACCAAAAAATATTAAATAATATTTTAAAAGAAAACAAAGAACAACTTTATTATTTGAACAATAATATTTCCTTTAGTGCTGATTATGAAAACACCAGTAAAGATTCATACGAAAACGGAAAACTTCCATACGAGAGTGAATTAGTGTATCCATTAATACCACATCTTTGGGATTCAAAATCTAAAAATTTCGAATGTATTGGTTTTATTTGCATAGACTGCAATACCAAAGATGTTTTTGACGAAAAATATGATGTCGCCATAATTTCGGGGGTTGCAGATGGAATTTATGATACAATAACTTTAAGAAACAATCAAAAAATAAATTAACATGAGTAAAGTCAAAGAAAAAAACATTGGTTTTGAAGTACTTACTGAAAACAATGAGCATGTAGTTTATAAAAGAGTATTATCTTCTAATATCCCAAATAAAGTAAGGAAGAAACGAGAGATGGAATTACCAAAAGTAACTATTTCTTATTTTGAGAAAGATGATATAGAACGCCTTCACGCAATTCAAGCAGAATTGGCAAATACTTATGTCATAAAGAAAGATGGAGAATTTATATTAATAATAAGAGCCATTAAAGATTTCCTAATTAAATAAACCACAGCTAACACACGCTACAAGCAATTTGGGGATTTGGCTTAATGGAAAAATAGGTTTGTATCTGGAAGATTTGGCAAATCCGAAGAATGGGCTTAATTTAATCCCAAACTGCTTGTAGCGCGGGAACGTCAAACTGTCTAATAACCTCTCTTCTTCCCCATAAATTTATTTGTATTAAAAATCGCTCAAATAACTTGCGCAACTCGTTGATTTTTTGTACATTTAAGTATGAAATTCATCAACG
>NZ_JAFCVD010000030.1:0-1158 GCF_049896865.1 Flavobacterium sp. DSP2-3-1
GGCTTTATATTTTGGGACTCTAAGAGCAATTTTTAAAGCTTTTTACGGACTGTTTTATTTTGATAATCCTAAACCGACTTTTCCCAGAAAGAATTTTAATTGTAGTTTAAATCACATATGTTTACTCACTGATTAACAAAATACTGTTCGTTTAGAGGTTTTTAGACGAACTGACGTTATGGGATATGGCACTACCGCACAATAAAAATCAACCTTTAATCTAAAAGATAAAAAATCAGAATAAATGTTGTACTTTTGTACAACATTTGTAATTTTAAGGCGTGGAAGAAAAAAGAAAAACTAGAACAATAATATTTTACAAAGATTACTTTGAAGAATTCTTTGTGAAGCAAAGGGAAAAAGTAAGAGCCAAAATAATTTGGACTTTTGACTTGATAGAAGAAGTTGATAAAGTACCTGAAACATATCTTAAACATATTGAAAGCACGGACGGACTTTATGAAATTAGAATTCAACAATCGAGCGATATTTTTAGAATATTTTGCTTTTTTGACAAAGGAAAAATTGTAGTCTTAGTAAATGGTTTTCAAAAGAAAACGCAAAAGACCCCGAAAAAAGAAATTGAAAAGGCACTTAAAATAATGGAGGAATATAAAAATGAAAAATAACAACATAAAAACGCTATCAGAGTTTAAGGATAAACATTATGGCAAAGTAGGAACTACAGAACGTGACCAATTAGATGCGGGTTACGAACAGTTTAAACTTGGTGCTTTGATACACGAAGCACGACTAGAAAAAGGAATGACACAAGAACAACTCGCGATTAAATGCGGTACAACTAAGTCATATATTTCAAGAATTGAAAACAATGTAAAAGAGGTACGTTTATCAACATTGCAAAAAATCGTTGAACTTGGCTTGGGTGGACATTTGGAACTTTCAATAAAACTTTAAAAAGCCACAGCCCATAACAGCTGTTTTGATATAGTGTGTGCTTTAGTAGAATTACCGTTTCGCATCTACTTTCTGCAAAGCCAAAAATTGAAAGGTTACGAACCACCCACCATCTCAAAGCAGCGGGACGTCAAACTGTCTAATAACCTCTCTTCTTCCCCATAAATTTATTTGTATTAAAAATCGCTCAAATAACTTGCGCAACTCGTTGATTTTTTGTACATTTAAGTATGAAATTCA
>NZ_JAFCVD010000031.1:0-786 GCF_049896865.1 Flavobacterium sp. DSP2-3-1
TAACGTTTCGCCACTTTGAGATGGCTGGAAATTCGTAACCGCTCAATTTTCGGCTTAACGAAAACTTGATGCGAAACGGCAATTCCACTAAATTCCAGCTAGCTCAAAATGGCTGTTACAAGCTGCCGTTTTTTTACTTTTCGCTTATATTTCTTAATTCGGTCAATACATAATTTCCTTCTTCAAATAGTTTCAACCAAATAGAAGAATTATTTTCAAAGTTTTGCACAAGTTCTTGTCCAACGTAAATTCCTTTGTTTGTTAAAAGGTAAAACTTTACTTCGTTCGCTTTCGGTAAATCTGTCTTTTCTGTTTTAGTTGTCTTATCAAGGAAAGTTTGAGCTAAACTTATGAATTTTTTTGATGCGTTATTTACGCTTAGATGTTGTCCGCCACCGATAACACCTCCGCCCGTACTTAGATACAAACTTGCATCACCTGTTTGATACGCAACTGTCGATGCTGTTGCGCCACCCATTTCCCAATCCATTACAACACCATATACGATAGTTTTGTCTTTCGGCAAGGAAATATTAAGTTGTTCAGGTGTTGCTTTAAATGCCATATTCCGCAGTTCTTCGAAAGCATTATCTTTTGTCTGATGAACTTTTGGTGTTGTTTTGGCTTGTTCTGAAGTTTGATTATTTTGAGCAGTTGCTTTATTTCTGCAACTTGTTAAGTAGAAAAAAAGTCCACCTATTAAAATAAATCCGATAATAGTATATGTCATTTTCATTGATGTAATTCTGTTGTTGGTTTTGCAACGGTTGCTTGTAACGTCCCGCT
>NZ_JAFCVD010000032.1:0-745 GCF_049896865.1 Flavobacterium sp. DSP2-3-1
TTGATGAATTTCATACTTAAATGTACAAAAAATCAACGAGTTGCGCAAGTTATTTGAGCGATTTTTAATACAAATAAATTTATGGGGAAGAAGAGAGGTTATTAGACAGTTTGACGTTCTCGCGCTACAAGCAGTTTGGGATTAAATCAGCGTTATCTTTCGGATTTGCCAAATTTGCCAAATACAAACCAATTTTTCCATTAAGCCAAATCCCCAAATTGCTTGTAGCGTGTGTTACTGGAGGCTTGTTTTTGTCGAAATTACTATTAAAATGCAAATTTTTCACGCTTCTGTTGGCAAAACGCAACTTTCACGTTTGTGATTTTCGGTTCGTAATTTTCAACATTTTATTTTCAATTATTTACTTTTCGCTTTAAAATTCTGCGCAAAAAATTTTAAGTTTTTGCTTTTCAGATTTCTGTTGACAGATTCCAATTTTCACGCTTCCGCTTTTCAAGTTTCTGTTAGCAAATTCCAATTTTCAAGTTTTGGTTTTTCAGGTTTCAACTTTTCAAGTTTCTGCAGGCAAGTTCCAATTTTCACGCTTCTGCTAGTAAACTTCTTGCGGAAACAAATGCTTATATTCTGATTGTTTTCATCTGCGTAATTTCGGCACAAGTCTCCAGTAACGTTTCGCCACTTTGAGATGGCTGGAAATTCGTAACCGCTCAATTTTCGGCTTAACGAAAACTTGATGCGAAACGGCAATTCCACTAAATTCCAGCTAGCTCAAAATGGCTGTTAC
>NZ_JAFCVD010000033.1:0-558 GCF_049896865.1 Flavobacterium sp. DSP2-3-1
CTTGCTGTTAGTTCAAATAATACCATTTAAGAATAAGAGTGTCTCGTAGCTCAGCTGGTTAGAGTACTACACTGATAATGTAGGGGTCGACAGTTCGAGTCTGTCCGAGACAACTATTTTACTTAAATAAAAAAAGAAGAAATTCTAGAGTTGAGGAGTTATGAAAGTATTTCATAATTCATAATTCACAATTCATAATTAGATTGGGGGATTAGCTCAGCTGGCTAGAGCGCCTGCCTTGCACGCAGGAGGTCAACGGTTCGACTCCGTTATTCTCCACGATTTTAGTCATAAAGTCTAAAGTCATAAAGTTACAAGTCTTAGGACATTCGACTTTAAGACCTTTGACATTCGACTAAATAAAGTTCATTGACATATTGAGATAAGAAAATAATAAAAAGTAGAAAGCATTTTTTGCTTGTTTATTTATAGACAAGTGAAAGAAACGGCATTCTTAATTGAATGTTGGTACAATAAGCAAAATAAGGGCGTATGGGGGATGCCTTGGCTCTCAGAGGCGATGAAGGGCGTGATAAGCTGCGAAAAGCTACGGGGATT
>NZ_JAFCVD010000034.1:0-558 GCF_049896865.1 Flavobacterium sp. DSP2-3-1
CTTGCTGTTAGTTCAAATAATACCATTTAAGAATAAGAGTGTCTCGTAGCTCAGCTGGTTAGAGTACTACACTGATAATGTAGGGGTCGACAGTTCGAGTCTGTCCGAGACAACTATTTAACTTAAACAAAGAAGAAGAAATTCTAGAGTTGAAAAATCACGATATACATCGTAATTCGTAATTCACAATTCATAATTAAAAAAGATTGGGGGATTAGCTCAGCTGGCTAGAGCGCCTGCCTTGCACGCAGGAGGTCAACGGTTCGACTCCGTTATTCTCCACGATTTTAGTTTTAAAGTCTAAAGTCATAAAGTCACAAGTCTTCGGACATTGGACTTTAAGACCTTTGACATTCGACTAAATAAAGTTCATTGACATATTGAGATAAGAAAATAATAAAAAGTAGAAAGCATTTTTTGCTTGTTTATTTATAGACAGGTAAAAGAAACGGCATTCTTAATTGAATGTTGGTACAATAAGCAAAATAAGGGCGTATGGGGGATGCCTTGGCTCTCAGAGGCGATGAAGGGCGTGATAAGCTGCGAAAAGCTACGGGG
>NZ_JAFCVD010000035.1:0-551 GCF_049896865.1 Flavobacterium sp. DSP2-3-1
TTAGTGCATTTTGTAAAGAGTTTGCAATTCAAACAAGCATTGGTTTTGTAATGCTTCATTTTGGTGATTGATTTGCCGTTCTTTTTGGCGTACCAATTTCCGTTGGTGGTCAGGGTTTCATTGGCAGGACAGGTATAGGAATCGGTGGTTATGTTGTATTTAAAATGTTCTACATCAAAAGCCAAATCAGGTGCGTGTGCAGACACGCCAGGAATAGCCACTAAAACATCAACACCAAGACGGTTAGCGTAGTCAAATTCGCTGCCGGTGTGATAGCCTTTGTCATAAACGGCTATAAAATTAGCATGACCCAAAATGGTTTTGCTTCGGCGCAACATGCCGCCCATGGCTTTGGAATCGTTTTCATTGGTCACCTTGAAATCAATGGGAATGTTATGCAGCGCATCCACTGTAGTTTGTACCGTGTAGGCGACTTCCGAGATGTTGTTTCGCGTCATTATTTGGCGACTATCAGGATCCGAAGTCGAAATTTGGGTAACCCCTGTAGTATCGATGGTGTTTTGATACCCAATGTATTTTTGTTTCTGAAT
>NZ_JAFCVD010000036.1:0-520 GCF_049896865.1 Flavobacterium sp. DSP2-3-1
CAGGAGCAAATAAAGAACATTTATTCCATTCGAGAGAGAGGGCTTTTTAAAAGTCCTTTCTTTTGAAAAAATGTCTTTATCTCCCCCCTAAAAGTTGCATTAATTAGTTGAATCTAGCATTTTATACTTTTAAGAAAATAAATTAAATGCTTTTTTGTTACATAAAGCTTTCCAGTTTTCAGGTGAATCATAGTAAATTTAATACTTAGTGATTTATATTGTGTGTATATTTAAAATAAATAATTAGTAAACAGTAATGGAAAAATTATATAAAATACATCGGAATTCAAATCAAATAGATTTTCAAAAGATTTGGAAAGAAGGCGTTTTCATATTTGATTCAAATGTTCTTTTAGATTTATATCGTTTACCCGAATCTGCAAAAAACGATTTATTAGGTGTGCTAGATTCAACTAATTAATGCAACTTTTAGGGGGGAGATAAAGACATTTTTTCAAAAGAAAGGACTTTTAAAAAGCCCTCTCTCTCGAATGGAATAAATGTTCTTTATTTGCTCCTG
>NZ_JAFCVD010000037.1:0-513 GCF_049896865.1 Flavobacterium sp. DSP2-3-1
GACTGTAACAGACCATGCAGGAAATACCGCTACTTGTACCCAAATTGTAACGGTGGTAGACAATATTAATCCAACTATAACCTGTGCAGCGCCGGTAACGGTGCCTGTGGATGTGGCTTACTGTACTGCGGCTAAAGCCAATGTAACTCTTGGAAATCCAACTACTGCTGATAACTGTGGGGTAAAATCTGTAACCAACGATGCGCCTACCGTTTTTCCTATCGGAAACACAACCGTAACTTGGACTGTAACAGACCATGCAGGAAATACTGCTACTTGTACTCAAATTGTAACGGTGATAGACAATATCAATCCAACTATAACCTGCGCAGCGCCGGTAACGGTGCCTGTGGACGTGGCTTCCTGTACTGCGGCTAAAGCCAATGTAACTCTCGGAAATCCAACTACTACTGATAACTGTGAGGTAAAATCTGTAACCAACGATGCGCCTACCGTTTTCCCTATCGGAAACACAACCGTAACTTGGACTGTAACAGACCATGCAGGAAATAC